>CAZFOX010000916.1:0-2147 GCA_964520565.1 uncultured bacterium
TTTCACGGTAGTTTACACTCTTAACTCACTGTCCGTGAAACCGGGGGAACATCAAAGGTCGGGGGGAGAGATGGGATTATCTCCCCTGGGCTGCGGGCGAGGACGCCCGCGCTCCTTTGCTTTTCTCTCCATTGAGGTACGGGAAAGAAGAAAAACCACGATACTGCTTTACCGTATATTCTCTACTCCCTCCAGAGAAACTCGCCACCCGCAACGCTCCAATCCAAGCCAAAGAAACCAGCGGCGCGGATTCCTTCGTTGCCCTGCGTTAGAATTGCTGCATCCAGAACCACGCAATCGGGATATCCAACGCCGGAAACAAAGTAAGGCAGCCGGTCGCACAGCCGCATTCCCGCGATTCCCGTACCACCAACCACCGCCACGCAATGGATTTCGCTATCCGCACGCGGCCGCACGAACAGGCACGCCATCGTTTCGCCCGCGATCCGGCGTTCGCCGATAAGAACGTATCCACGGCCTATCTGCACGGGACTCTCCGGGAGCAATGCATTCCAAGCCCGGTTGGTATCGGCGTTGCCGTACAGAATCACATTTCGCCCCGCGTAGGATTCCGCCTGAAACTCCTCGTCGGAAATCACATCGATGGAACCATTACCGCGATACCAGAATTCCTCCGCGTCCAGGCGCGCCTTCGAGAGTGCCCAGGCGTTTTCTTCGTCCGTGCCCTTCGTTCCATAGACGAATATCATCCGGTGGCGAAACGATTCCTTAAAGGGCCCGTAGCGGTGAGGCCCTTTCTGTGCAGGATTAGGACGGGACACAACCGACCAGTGCCCCTCCGACTTCTGGAGGTATAGATGCGGTTCCTCGTTCGACAATGAAACGTCGGCGAGCGAATCCCCATCCAGTTCAATACGGACAGGCGATTGTACCGGCAGATCCTTCAAGGAGAGATGCAGACTGGCAACATTACGAGTGGTTCCCGAAAAGACGTTCCGCCCTGGTTCGCAACGGATCGAAACCGAGCTGGGCAACAGGGCGCGTTCCTGGGTGAGAATTTCCAGCCAATGTAAACTGGAAGAAACGCCGGGATTAGCGGTAGTGAACTCCAGCGACAAGAGTTCGCGGCTGTGGGGAATCCGCTGGCGGGCAAAGAATTGAAAAATCGGCAACCAATCGACGCAATCCGCCCCCGGTTCCTCGGAGGCATCCCACCAGTGCCCCGCGCCGGGTTGCTCGTGCCAATCCAGATTGCGATGAAAATCCAGGAGTCGTTCTTTCATGTTCCTGGCTTCCGAAACGGGTACGTTATCGTCCGCATCGCCGTGCAGAATATAGACTCCCTGCTGGAGGTAATTGCGGGAGAAGTTCATCGTATCGCTCAAGGTGGCGGAACGCTGCATCAGATCGCCGAGAGGCGACGTCGCATCGTGGGTACGCGGCTGAGCGTACGATCCGAAACTGCACCAGCCCGCGCTGGGAGCGATGGCCGCGAAACGTCCAGGAAACAACGCGCCGATCTGCCAGGTTCCATGTCCTCCCATCGAGTGGCCGGTCAGATACGTCCTTTGAGGATCGGTATCGAATCGTTCCCGGGCGAGTTGCAAAACTTCCAACGCATCCATACGTCCCCAGTCCTCCCAGTCGAATCCGTACGGGCGGCGGTTGGTTGGTGCAACAATGGTTCCCCAGGTTTTTGGCGAATAAGCATTCGCCTGGCCGATGGCCTCGACACCCGCCCCATGTAACGAGAGGATCAGCGCAGGCCGTTCATTTGCGCAGCCGGTTGTTTGAGCCGGTTGAACGGCGTAGTACTGGACGCTGCCGTCGATCTCGCTGAGAAAAGTTATTTTAGCGCTTTGGCCGGGACGCCGAACGCCGATTTGAATCTTGCCCGAATCGAGAACGGTCAAACCGCGATTTCCTTCCTTCACCAATTTGATTTCCGCTTCCAGCGTTCCTTCCTCTTGCAAAGCGGGAGCCAGCAAGCGAAAAGCGGCTTTTCGGATTCCCAGGGGCAATAACGAGGAAACCGGTGTCAGTGTGGATTGGAGGCCGCCTCCGGTCACCCAGAGTGAAAGACCGGACAACGGTTGAGTCGAGGCATTGATAACCACTGCCGCGCCCCAGGAATCCAGCGCTTCCCCAACGATCCCGTCGGGAAGCGTATTATCGCGCAAGTTCAG
>CAZFOX010000917.1:0-2142 GCA_964520565.1 uncultured bacterium
GGAGCCGCTTGTATTCGGGTGAGACTCTTTTGCCAATCGAGGTACTGGTGGAAAATGGAAGATAGTATTAAAGCGATAACAAACGCCTTCCAATATCGAGATTCTAGTAACCAGACCGAAGGTAAGACGCCGAGAAACCAGACAATAGCGGGAAAAATATAATACCGATCCGGCATAGTGACCAGGCATGGAAGAACGCTCAAGGCAAAAACCAGCGAGAAATAAAGGGTACCCAACAAGTCTTGCCGACGTTGAAATAGAATCAATACCAAAAGCAGAAAGAAACTGGCCTGAATAAATAGACTCACAAATGAAGACAGTGCCTGGGATTCGCTAAAAGGAAAATCAAAACGAAGAAAAGGTTTGGCGTTGTGTTCGAGAAATTGACGGAAGGCATCCGGATTGGCGGAGGCAATCGATGCGAGAGGAGTCAGGCGGTCCAGTGGGGTGGCAGTCCGTTTTTCCGGGGGAAAAAAGGCGGAAGTCACATCGGACCAATGAGCGTTTTCCGGCAGATTCTTTTCTGAATACAATCCCTCCTTGTGGGCGAAAAAAGAGAATTTCTGCTCAAAAGCAAAAAGAAAACGTCCGCTACTCAGCGTGCCTGTGCAAAGAACGGGAATCCAAGCGAGTAAAACCAACAACAAAACGAGGATGGAGGCGAAGGAAGGTTTCAGGAACGACAGAATTGTTTTACGCATTCCAAAGAGAAAAACATAGCGGAACGTCAATCCGGCCGCTATCAAAGTGAATTCGATTCGAAGCAATGCGGCAACCAACAATAGCGCCAAGGAAGCATAAATATTCAATGGAGAACGTTTTTCCGCCCAGGCCACCAGCATCATGAACAAACCGGCAGGGAAAAGATGTCCATTGAGATTCAGGGAATAGGAAACGACGATCGAAATCAACACCGTGGCAGCAAAAGCCCAACCACTTCGCGATGTGAACCGGTTGATGAAATAATAAGTCCCTAAAAGGAAAATCCATTGGCAGATAAAGGTATATACAGCGAAAAACGGTACTGGTTCGAGCGGTAATACCCGATAAAGAAGAGCGGCAAAGTAAACCAACAACGGCGACCAGTCGCCAGATATAATCAGCAATCCGCGCGAGAATAATTTTGCGTAAGCGATGAAGTTGGCGTCATCGTAGATGGGTAAATCGAGCCGGTGATTCAGCCATAAGAAAAGCGTCGTATGGAACAATGTCAGAAGTATGGGATAGACGGAGAACGAAACACGCCATCCGAAAAAACAGCCCATCCATCGCTTTTCATTTATGAGGGTATGCCACACGTTTGAGGGTCGTTCCATCACGCCGGTTGGTCCCCTTCCCTTGCATTTGCATTCATCATTTGCGGATAGGAAGAGTCTGTCAAGACAGTTTTATCCCATTTTTCATAAAAAAAGCCCCCGTATGGAGGCTTTTCAATTCTTAAGAATTTCGCTTTCTATTCGAGACGAACCAGTTCACCCCGCATCGTTTGCATGGAAACGGGACGAATCGGATATTGATTGGGATTAAAATTCGTCAGGATTTCTTTACTGGGAAAATTGTTGTATTGAACAAAATCCAATCCATCGGTCGCCATTCGTATCACAAAATTCGACTGAGGTCTGGAAGGATTATTGGAATACTGGACCAATGAATTCCAGCGCCCGATCTGGTCGTTCACGAATTCATTAGAAGAAGGTATGGCAGCCGTTCCGGCATTTGAATTCGTAGCGACATTCTTAGAAGCTGGATGCGCAGCTAATGAAGGTTGAATTGCAGTTCCCTCCGGGGAAATTCCCCATTGCGTTTGCCAACCCACATAGGCGAATAAACCGGTCAGGATCATGGCAAGAACCGGAGAGGCGGGTATTAATCGCACCGGCATCATGATGATTTCCCACTGATTCCAAATTTTTTCGCGGAAAGTGGGTTTTCGGCGAACGGCATCCAGCCGCAGCCGAAAATCGTTAAGTCGAGGTTGGATTGTTTCCAGGTTTTCATTCCATGCATCCAGCGCCAACCAGGTTTCTTCGAGATCTTTTACTTCTTTCCGGCAGTCGGCGCACTGGGCGAGGTGTTGTTCTACTGTTACCCGCTCGCCAGGGGAAATGCTTCTCGTGACATAATCGACGAGCAATTCATGAT
>CAZFOX010000918.1:0-2142 GCA_964520565.1 uncultured bacterium
CCTCGGTATACACTTTCTGCAATGCGCCTTCTCTGGCGCGAAGCGTGTTATCGATTCGGTCTATGGATATCAAAGGACGCAGATGGCGCAGACGCTGGCTGGAATAGTTTCCACTCAACATGGCGAGTATGCGGTCGTAGTGAGCGCGGGATAGATCGAAAAACGGAGCGCTGCCTTTCAAATATCCATACAGTCTGTCGATGTTCCACTCCTCTACCCCGCACATGGAGGTAATGATTTGCGCCAGGATATCCAATGGATTCTCGACCGTCCGGGTTTCCTCCATCTCCCGCTCCATAACGCTTCGAGCGATCACGGCGGCATCTAGCAGATCGCGTCCATGAATGGGATACAAAACACCGCAGCTGACTTGCCCCACACCGTGCCCCGCTCGTCCTACCCGTTGCAAGGCGGAGGCTATACCCGGCGGCGTCTGGATCATCAACACTTCATCCAGTGCGCCGATATCGATCCCCAGTTCCAGAGAGCTGGTAGCCACAATGGCAGCCAATTCCCCTTGCTTCAATCGTTGTTCCACAACCGAGCGGGTTTCGCGTGAAAGAGAGCCGTGATGGGCATAGGCGATACGTTGTGGTTCATCCTGGTTCAATAGAAAACTGATCTGCTCACAGATTCGGCGGTTGTTGGTGAATATCAATGTGGATCGATTGCGTTGAATCGCTTCCTTGAGTTCCATCACCAAGGGGATCCAACAGGTGGGATCGCCGCCGTAATGATCGGTATGCTCTTCCCTGGAACGATCGATAAAACGAACCTGAAGACGAATTTCTTTGCTCTGGCGGCAATCGATAATATCCACTTTTCGATGAGAATAGGAAAACTCTTTACCCCGTTCCGAGACCTGCCGCCCGCCCACCCATTCCGCTATACGCTGCAAGGGGCGAACCGTTGCCGAAAGGGCGATTCGTTGAAATTCGCCTGAAAGAAGAACGAGACGATCGATAGCCGTGATTAAATGAGTTCCCCGTTTATTCCCAGCAATCGAATGGATTTCATCTAAAATAACCGTTTGAATATCCGTTAGGATGGATCGTCCCCGCACCGATCCAATCAGTAAGTTCAAACTCTCCGGGGTCGTAATCAAAATTTCTGGTGGTTTTCGAAGCATCCGGATTCTTTCGGAAGAATCGGTATCCCCACTGCGAGTCATCACTGAGATTTTAGGTGTGGGAACTCCATTTTCCTGAAAACGTATCTGGAGTTCGGATAAAGGGACGATCAGGTTTCTCTGAATATCATTGTTAAGAGCTTTCAAAGGAGAGACATAGAGAATCCTCGTACGGCCCGATTCCCAGGCTCCGCACAACAAGCGATCCAATGCCCAAAGAAATGCCGTTAATGTTTTTCCACTCCCTGTAGGAGCCGTAATAAGAAGGTGCTTGTTTTGAACGATAGCTGGCCAGGCAAGTCTCTGTACTTCGGAGGGAACGCCAAAGCGATCGCTAAACCATTGTTTTACAATGGGATGGAAAAAAGACAATCCGTCATCCATCGGTAAATGTATACCAATCAGAATAAAGATGAACTATTTCACATGTTATGTCTTAAAAGTATATTACCATGCGTATATTATATTGTCGAACACCGCATTTCACACTATATTCATAAGCGATTCAAATCGAATCCAAATCAAAATCTAATGGGGCTTTGTTATGTTTTTTTTCAATCGTTCCTTGTATTCACTCCTCCTCGCGTCTCTATGTTGGGTATTATCCACAATTTGTTCCGCACAGGTCATCATCAATGAAATTCATTACGATCCCGATGTAAAAACACAATGGGTTGAATTCATTGAACTTTATAATGCAGGAAGTGTAGACGTCGATCTAACGGGTTGGTTTATTCGCGACGGCATCGATTATCGTTTTCCCGATCATACTACGCTCTCCCCGGGGAAATACCTGATCGTTGCACAAAATGTCAGCGCCGTATGTAATAAATACAGCATTCCGTTCACAAATGTTTTGGGGCCCTTTCTAGGACGCCTCGACAACGACGGCGACCGGATTGAACTGTGCCGGGCCGATGGACAAGTGGAAGACCGGGTTGAATACGCGTTGGGATTTCCCTGGCCGACAGTCGGAAATCCCATACCAGCGAACAGTCCTGGAAGCAGTCACT
>CAZFOX010000919.1:0-2135 GCA_964520565.1 uncultured bacterium
AGCACGGAAAAGAATTATTTCCCCACGCGGGGTGTGGATGGACGCTGGTTCGTAATGCCCTGGGATATGAGTCACTCCTGGGGAGAAATTCATACCAACGACCAGTTTCCCCTCATCTCGACTTACAGTTTGTTGGACGGAGCGGAAGGCGGCGTTTTCGGCACAAATATGGAACGCCGCAAGTTTCTCACCGTACCCGAGTTCCGGGCGCAATATTATGAACGCCTGCGCTACTTTGCCGATCATATCTTCACCCGCGAACATCTCGATCCCTTTTTCGATTCGTATTGGAACTACCTCGAGCCCGCTTTGCGCGAAGATATGCAGCGCTGGAACTCGCCCGGCCAGATCGATCAAATGATCGCGGAAATGAAGAAATACGTAACCGCCCGCCGCGATTTCGTCCTCAAGAACACCAACGTTCGCCCGGCAGATTTGCTACCCGTTCCGGTGAATGGATCGCCCGCCGATGGTGCGCTTCTTTCGGTGCGTTCGATTCTACTAATGGTGCAATTGCCGATTTCCAGCACGCCACGGATGGCGGAGTGGGAACTTCAGGAAGGCTCCGCCGATTTCTTCCAACCCCATTGGTCTCAGAAAGACAGCCTTCATTTCATTTCGATCCAGGTTCCAGCGACGGTCATTGCATCGGGGAAAACCTATTATTGGCGCTTCCGATATCAAGCCCTTAATGGAGTGTGGAGCGACTGGTCTACACCCACCTCCTTTAAAACCAGTAACAATCTGCCATTGCCGGAAGTGGAAAATGCTGTCGCCACGGCATTCGATCGGTCTGTCCGGATCGAATGGGATCTTCCGGCAGCCAGCGATCTGATTCGGGTCGATATCTATCAGGATAACAGTATTGTCGAATCGACGCCGATCTCCGACAATCGGGTGCGTATCCGCGATCTCGAAAACGGAAAGACCTATTACTTCACTATTAAAACTGTATCCGCCGACCGCCGCACTTCCGCCGGCGTGACGGTGGAAGCGCGCCCGATGGGGCCGGTGGCCGAGGGCAGCGTCATCGCGTATTACCGCTTCGAAGGAAACGCAAAAGATTCTATCGGTTTGTTCCCGGATGGACGCCTCTTGGGCCAGGCGGCGTTTTCCGCTCCCCCAGCGGCCAATCCGATTCCCCTGACCGAGCAGGCCAATACGGCCTCTCTCCAACTGGATGGTTTGGATGGCAACGGATTTCAATTCGGTTCCTCGGAACCGTATCTGGATGTGGAAACAAGCGTCACGCTGGAGTGTTATGCGCTCTTCCTGTTAAATTCGATCGAACCGGCGGTATTGCTGGACCGGTATGACGAAACCAATGCAGGCGTCGATGGTGTATGGCGTTTTGGCGTGGGATTATCCAATCCGGGATCGCTCGATTTCTTCCTCAACGATGGCGATTCCTCGTCGGGATACAACAGCCGTCTCCATATCGCTTCGGCGGGAGGAGCCGTCGCGTTTGACGGGCTTTTCCATCATTATGCGGCGGTCGTCGACCTGGCCGAAACATCGATGGCGCAGAAAGTGAAATTGTATATCGATGGACAGCCGCTTGCCTCCACGATCGTTCATGAAGATGGAGTTTCCAACTATCGACGGTTTTGCACGGAAAGCGATATTCCGGTTATTGCCGGTGCGCGCAGGCTTGCAGCAAGTACGGTCGATACAATCCCCGGACGGATCGACGAAGTGCGCATCTCGGCAGGAGCGCTCTCTCCCAAGCAATTCCTGACCGGCCCGGATGGCACATCCGTGCGGGACTGGTCTTTGTATTAAAAAGGAAAACTGGATCGATAAAAATCCGGTTCGAATTCCGCAATACCCCAGGGCAGGCCAAAGCGCCTGCCCTGGCTTTATGTATGCATCATGTTGCTATTGTTTCCTGTTATAATATTGATTACTTGTTGAGTTGGAATTTCAAGCATTTGGTGAATGTCAACCGTATCAATGGTCTCAACGGTGTAAATTTGGTCAATGGTTATAAAATAATCGATATTCGTACACCCGCGGAGGTTATCGGCAATGACGAATAATGAATTCAAGGTCATGGAATGGCTCAGAAAAATACGCGATGAACATAGTCTTCAATCTATCAATAAACCCTGGAATGAGTTACATGATGAAAACGT
>CAZFOX010000920.1:0-2133 GCA_964520565.1 uncultured bacterium
GATTTACCTGCATCCGCTTCTCCACATAGATTATGTGGTATAATGAGAATTCAAATCATGAATGAAAACAAAGAGGATGGTATTTTAGAAAGAAAACGGCCATGTCCAGTACCTACCCCTTCGTCAACGAATTTATTACCGATTCTCAAGGGCGCGTGGTGAAAGTGGTTCTTCCCGTGCAGGAATACCAACGCCTTTTGGAAGCGATTGAAGATGAGGGATTGTTGCGCGCCATGAAGGAAGTGGAAAACCAAAGATCGTTGTCGTGGGACGAAGCGCTGGCAGAACTGGAAAAGAATGAAAACGCTCTATAAACCGGCGTTTTTCTGATATGAATTAAAACATCCTCTTTGAATTCTCCGATTGCAATCCAACATACCTCCGGCGACTTCCAACGACTCGTATTTTTTGAGGGATGGGGAACATGCCTGCTCCGCAGGACATGGGCATGACACGAACCATGCGCATGTCGGCCATGTTCATGCCATGACGCGGCTCCGCCGCCCAAGCGCCCCATCCCTTCCTAAACATGATTGCTTGGAAAAAGAACCAGAATGCCCGCGAGGGACGAGCGGCACGCTCCCTCTCACCATCTACAATTCAATTCTCTTCTCGATTACTCAATTTCCACAAAATCGTTGTAACCGGTGATTCGATTGGTATAGGCCAGACATTCATCTAATCGACCGAAACACAAAACTTCTTCCTTCTTGGAATGAAAATCGAAGGTGTAGACTTCGTACCGATCCGGGATTGGTCGGCGGATGCTCATGCGCTTGCTTCCCTGGAAATGTCCCAGGCAATCGATTTCATTGCCGTTCTCGAAAAACGAGGGACGAATCTTCATCTTGTCGCACCAATCAATTCTTTATTATTCTTCCTCATCGCCGTAATTGAATCCACTCAGTTCTTTCCATAGTTTTCTTGTTTCACGACCAAAGAGGGACAAATACTCTTTATAGGAATCGGGATTGAGCGACCCGTCTTCGTTGCGTTTGGCGGACAGCACGGCGGATTCGTGCATCGACTTGGCCAGCGCTCCGGCATTCATGCGCATCTTGGCCTTTTCGTAGGGATGATAGGAGAATCGGGGCTTGGATGATTTTCCACTTTCTTCCGGGAAGTAAGGTTCGCTTGAATTGATTTCATCAACACTATTTGTTGGGGAAACCGGTTCTTCCGGCGGAGCGAGAATCTGCAGGGAATTGCAGCGCGGGTATTCACCGGTCTTAGGCCTGGCCATCTCCGCCCGCACGTATTGCCCTTCGAGAACCAGCACATGCCCGTAATAGTGAATGCGGGTATCGTCGTTCAGAATGAGCGCCTGCCAATAATCCATGCCTTCCTTGGTGGGAGCCTTGCGGGGATTGTGAAAAAGTTTTTTGACAAATCCTTCCACTACGTATTTTCCGTCCTCGTCGCTCAAAACAACCACCGATGAATTTTAGCCTTCCTGCCCCGGTTCGCGTATTTCGGCGGGCGGGGTTTTCTCTCGGCGTTTCTTCTCTGGCGCTGGCGATGGAGCCGGTGTTTTGAAATCCGCCGGTCGCTCTTTTTTACTGCTGGCTACCGCCTGCTGGTATTTGAAATCCCGCTTCATCCGGTTGCAATAATCGATTCCCTCGCTGTAGGCTCGAATCGCGTCGTTGAAATCGTTCGCCCCTAGGTAGAGGGTGGATTGCAATTCGCCATTTTCGTCCTTGTAACGCCGTTGTAACTTTCCCGAATACATGGGACCAAACTCGCCGTCCCTTCGCCAGATGGCCAGTTCCAGATCGCCCACGCGAATGGTGTGCTCGGGTGGATTGTTGCTTTCGTTTGGCATACTCCTCTATGGGCGAGAATCTTTTTAAGCGCAGCTGGTGTTATTGGAAGTAAAGCCAATTGTTTTTGGGTGAGAGTCAGTGGGATGGTTTGGACTGCGGTCGGATGTATGCCATGTATTGCAGAGCGAGAACGCCGATAGGGATGAATCCGGTTGTTACCACGTTCGGGGAGATTGTATTGTTGGTTTTTTCCCGGATGAGATCGTAATCGGCAACAACGCCGAATACCTATGCGATGGAGTCTGGAAGAACCTTTCCCGGCGAATGTCCGAATCTCTCTACGGTGCCGAAGTTCAAGTAATCGGGG
>CAZFOX010000921.1:0-2132 GCA_964520565.1 uncultured bacterium
ATCACGACATTTCGAGTGTCTCTCATCAATCTTACCGATACCCCTATCGAGTTCATTCCCAAACAGTATTACCTGTTCGACCAAAACAATCGCCAATACCTGGCGTTGACCAAACCGGATCTCTCGGAAGCGGCGGATCTCGGCGGACAGCCGGGCGGTTCCATCTCCTGGGGATTCGGCGTGGGAACCTTCCACAGCCGCTCCATGTATGCTCTGCATTACTATTCGAATCCCTATTGGTATAACGATCCCTGGGGGCCGCGGCGATCGTATCAGGGTTTATTGGGCAAGGCATTGCCCATCCATCCAGTAACCGTTTTTCCGCACGCGCAGTTAGAAGGCAACGTGTATTTTGCCGTGCCGCCTTCCATGCTACAGACAGCCCGCTTGCAAATCGTCCGGTTTGAAGAAATACCCGCACCGGAAAAGACAGTAAGGGAGATTCCATATTGTCTTGATTTTACGGTAACGAGGTAGAATTCTCAAAATTCCGTTTCCATTCTCGATTCGAAAAATCCAGCAAGATTGTTTTTCGAAGACAAAGCGGATAAATTAACGCACATCCTTTTGAGAACCGCATTAGAAAATAAACGATTGTGAACATGGCAACTTTTCTGAAACAGAAGCGTTTGTATGCCTGGATTACTCTCTGGTCTCAGATCAGTTTACTGCTGCTTGTTGCCATTCACCATCACTCTCACTTCCTTCAAATTCATTATGGGCAATCCATCGCCATCCATGCAGCCGATGCATCCACCCACTGTTGCAATTCCATTCATTCCGGCCAAAACTGCCATCTCTGCGACGTAATCCAGATTGGAAGCCACGGAATCCCCGTTTCTTCCTTTTTTCCCGTACCTTTTACCAATGCAGAGCAGACCGTTGCCTGTGATTCTTCTCCGTTGATCCAAGCGGATAGTCCGCATTACCTATCCCGGGCGCCTCCATTTCTTTCTTAATTTTCTTCGGCTTTCTTTTTTTCAATCCGTGGGGAGCCTAATCGGCTCTTATAACTACATTTATACATAGATAACCATCATGGAGGTTTGTCCGATGAAAACGATTCCAAATTATTGGATTATCTTCTTATTGTTCGGATGTCAAACGGTTTTTTCGCAGGACACTTACTTTCAGGACGTCGCCACGCAGGCAGGGCTGCAGGGTCTCACGGACCGTGTGCAGTACGGAGTTTCCTGGGGGGACTTCGATGGCGACGGCGACGACGACTGTTTTGTCGCTACCCATCCCGACAATCAGTTGTTCCGTAACCAAGGCAATGGTACTTTTGTCGATGTCTCGCTGGAAGCCGGTATCGCCGATCCCGATTTTGGGGCCAGCGGCGGAGCCTGGGGCGACTATGACGGCGACGGCGATCTCGATCTATTCGTTACCAATTTGGCCACCGAGAAAGAAGGCACCGAATTCGTTCCCAACCGTCTTTTTGAAAACAACGGCGGCGTTTTCAGTGATGTAGCAGACAGAGCGGGTGTTTCCGGTATTGTACAGGAGGTAACCGGTGGTTCGACCAGCGCCGCCTGGATCGATTACAACGGCGACTGCCACCTCGACCTGATGGTCTGCAACCGTTACCGGGGAGCACTTCTTTACCGGAGCAACGGCGATGGGACTTTTGCCTTCGCTTCTCATGAAGCCGGGTTGATCCACGAGCACGAAGGGGAAGAACATGAAGGCGAAGAGCATGAAGAACACGACCACGAAGCGGAACTAACCAGCATGGAGCATGCCGCCTGGGGCGACTTTGACGGCGACGGCGATCTGGATGTGTATTTCTGCGTGGCCGTGGCGACCGAACACACCCATCACCACGATGGCGAACACGAGGAATCCGGCCATGAGGAAGAACATGAAGAAGAAGCCCACGAAACCGCCAATTTTCTGTTCCGTAACAACGGCGATGGAACCTTCACCAACGTTACAAAAGAGGCGGGGCTTCACGATCCCAATTTCGCGGTTTCCCATTGCGCGGTCTGGGGCGATTATGACAACGACGGCGATCTGGATTTGTTTGTAGGGAATCTGGGGTCGGTTACCGAAAAGACCGCGGCAGCCAGCCGGTTATACCGCAACAACGGCGATGGAACCTTCACCGAGACTGGCGAGGGGGCGGGATT
>CAZFOX010000922.1:0-2128 GCA_964520565.1 uncultured bacterium
AGGCAATCGGCAAATATTATATCGCCGCGCGGGAAGGAACTCGCACCGGAGAGATCAACGAACCCGGCTCTATCGATTTCCTGGGCGTGCGCAGCTGGTGGCCGTTGCAAGATCAACCGCTGTCTGATATCACCAATCAGATCGAACGGGCGAGGGATATGGGAGGCTGGCTTGTCATTGGGTTGCATGGCATGAATGGGGAAGGGTGGCATCCGATTACGACGGAAAAGATGGACGGCGTCTTGAAATATCTTTCAACTTTGGATGATGTGTGGGTGGATACGTTTAAGAATACGGTGGTGTGGTTGATGAAGAGAGCGTAAACCGCCACCAAGAAATTCGGCAAAGGAAGTAGATTGGGTTTATCGATTGCGAAAGAATTAGTGGAGTTGCATCAGGGTACGTTAACAGGAAGCAGCGAACAGGGCAAAGGCGCATTTTTACAATTTGTCTTCCTGTTTTCTTCTTAAAAAATGATACAGGAGAAAAATTATGAAAAAATTCTTTTGGATTGGAATTCTTTGGATGGGATCAATCGGAACAATCCATGCGGTGAACCAACATTACCCCATCAACAAAGAACCCATGCTACAGACGCATTTTGTCTCGTTGCCGTTGGGATCGGTAAAACCGGCGGGGTGGTTAAAAGATCAGCTGACGATCCAGGCCAATGGACTGACAGGCCATCTGGACGAATTCTGGGAAACGGTATCCAAATCGGATTGGAAAGGGCTGGGAGGCGACTCGTGGGAACGGGGGCCGTATTATCTGGATGGTTTGGTTCCATTGGCGTATCTGGTAGAAGATCCCCGGTTATTGGAAAAAGTGAAGACATGGATGGAACCTATTCTGGCCAGCGGGCAACCCAATGGCTGGTTTGGCCCAAAGAACAATCAAGACCGATGGCCTTTGGCAGTAGGCTTGAAGGTATTGATTCAATATTACGAAGCGTCACAGGACGAGCGCGCGCTTTCCATGATTAAGAATTACTTCGAATACTTGAACAATACTCCGCCGGATTGGCCGGATCGGGAATGGCGTGGCGTACGAGCGATGGAAAACCTGGTGACTGCCTATTGGCTCTACCGCCGGACAGGCGATCCGGATGTGTTAAAAGTCGCGAAAACCATTCACACCCATTGTTTCGATTGGGCGCATTTCTTCAATCATTTTCCCTATGATACCGAGTGGTTGAAATCGGAGAACAAGTGGTACCATCACCCCTGTCACGTCGTGAATTTAGGGATGGCGATCAAATATCCCGGGTTGGTATACATGCTGGCAAAGGAAGACTGTTTCAAACAGGGATCATATTCGGCTATAGAGAACCTGGACAAGTTTCATGGACAAGTCGCAGGCCGTTATTCCGGCGACGAACATCTTTCCGGGAAACATCCTTCGCAGGGTACAGAATTATGCGGAGTAGTCGAATTCATGTTCTCCCTGGAAAACCTGGTTGAGGTTTTCGGCGATCCATTGTTCGCCGATCGATTGGAGGTCCTGGCTTATAACGCCCAGCCGGGAACCTGTACGCCGGATTACTGGGCTCATCAATACGATCAACAGGCCAATCAGGTATTGTGCACGGTTGATAAACGGCAATGGAGCACAAACGGCGATTATTCGAATCTGTATGGTTTGGAACCAAACTTCGGCTGCTGTACCGCCAACATGCACCAAGGCTGGCCTAAATTTGTCTCGCACTTATGGATGGCGACGCACGATAACGGGCTGGCGGCTGTGGCGTACGGACCCAGCGTCGTAACGGCAAAAGTGGGCGGCGGCGATATCGTCACAATTCACGAGGAAACCCAGTATCCGTTCGATGAAGCGATTCTACTGACCGTTCAAACCGAAAAGCCCGTGAAATTCCCCCTGCAAGTGCGAATACCCCAATGGGCGGAGGGAGCAACCGTGAAGGTGGTAGAAAAAACAGAAATCGTGAAATCGGGCACGTTTTTTACGATCGAACGAACCTGGAAATCAGGCGATCAAGTCGTCGTGATTTTCCCCATGAAACTCCGCACGGAGACGCGGTATAACGATGCCGTTTCCATCCTGCGCGGCCCGTTGTATTTTTCCTTAAAAATCGGGGAAGTATTCAAGCCGCTAAAGAAATATCACGATA
>CAZFOX010000923.1:0-2127 GCA_964520565.1 uncultured bacterium
CCACTTATTTCTCATAGATTCATATTGGAACATCCGTTACAAATACCCACCCCGGTATTTCATACCGGGCAGACTCCGAGCGGGATTTGAATGGATCGGGCATGCTGCCAATCGGACGACAGAATACCTCGAAACTTCTGCGCCGGTTTTGATGAGAATGGATAGCCGATAAAGCAGGAAAACATAACCTCTGGGAGATTCATTCCCCAAGCGCTTCTTCTTTATTGATCTTTAATACGCCCACCCATAATACCGTGATGTCGGCGGGGACGATGCCGGGGATACGCGCCGCCTGGCCGATGGTGACGGGGCGCACGCGTTCGAATTTCTCGCGCGCTTCATTGCGCAAGTGAGTGAGTTTTTTGTAATCGAGATCGGGGGGGATGCGGCGCAGATCCGATTTGCTCTCTTCTTCGATCTCTTTCTGTTGGCGTTCGATATACCCCTGGTACTTGGTCTCAATCTCCAATTGTTCCAACACCCGCGGCGAATAGGGCTGGATATCCACTCCGAAGCGGTTCAGCCATTGCGCCCGCATACTGGCGCGGCGTAGTACATGAAGAAGCGATGTGGGATGAGAAATTTCGCCCAGATTCATCTCTTTGAACTGGCCGCGTATGGAATCGGTGGGCGAGAGAACGCGATTGGCGAGTTCGTCTTTCAGGCGGGCGATATCCCGCTTCCATCCTTCAATCTCTTCGTACCATTCGCGGGGAACCAGTCCCAGACGGTACCCCATTTCGGTCAAACGGAAATCGGCGTTATCCTGCCGCAGCAGCAGCCGGTGTTCGGCGGAGGAGGTGAATAACCGATAGGGTTCTTCCGTTCCCTTGGTCACCAGATCGTCGCACAAGACGCCGATATAAGCCCGATCGCGTCCCAGAGTAAATGGTTCTTCCCCTTTTACTTTCAATGCGGCGTTGATCCCCGCGATCATTCCCTGGGCGGCCGCTTCTTCGTAACCGGAGGTTCCATTGATCTGCCCCGCCATGAAGAGACCCGGCATTCGTTTGCTTTCCATCCAGGGATATAAATCCTGCGGATTGGAATAATAATACTCCACTGCATATCCCGGCTTGACGATCTCCGCCCGTTCCAGGCCGGGGATCGTATGGATGTATGCTTCCTGAACCTCGACGGGCAGGCTGGTGGAGATGCCGTTGGGGTAGATTAATTCGCGGTCTTCGCCCACCGGTTCGAGAAACACCTGGTGGGAAGTCTTGCCGGGAAATTTCTTGACCTTATCTTCGATGGATGGGCAATACCGCGGCCCGATGCCGGTGATCTTGCCGGTATAGAGCGGGGATTTATCCATATTCGCGGCGATGACGCGATGGGTTTCCTCGTTGGTTCGCGTCAGGTAACAACAGATCGAATTGCGAACAGCCGTTTCGGGGTGATAGGAAAAAGGTTGAGGAGGATCGTCGCCGTGCTGTTGTTCGAGACTGGAGAAATCGATGCTGGAGCCGCGCAACCGTGCCGGGGTACCGGTTTTGAGCCGCCCGAGAGGGAATCCGAGTGAGAAGAGGTTTTGCGCCAGCGCATTGGAAGCGTAATCGTCGATACGTCCCCCTTCCACCTTGTTGAAACCGAAGTGCATCAAACCGCCCAGAAAAGTCCCCGGCGTTAGAATTACGGTTCGGCTTTCCAACCGATGGCCTTTCCCATCCGCGATTCCCGCAACAGCGCCGTTTTTGACCAATAACTGCGACCCTTCACCTTCCAATAAATCCAGATCGGGCGTGGCGCGCAGGCGGTCGATCATGGCCTGGGTGTAGCGGTTAAAATCCGCCTGGGCGCGCGGCGAGCGCACCGCCGGGCCTTTGGAACCGTTCAGCATGCGGAAATGAATGCCCGCCCGGTCGGAAATATGCGCCATGATGCCGCCCAGGGCGTCGATTTCGCGTACCAACTGTCCTTTGGCCAAGCCGCCGATGGCGGGATTGCATGACATCTGCGCCAGTTTTTGCAGGGAGAACGTCAATAAGGCAGTCTTGCAGCCCATGCGCGCCGCCGCCGATGCCGCCTCGCATCCGGCATGCCCTCCGCCGACTACGATCACGTCGTACATATCGATAACTCACACGATTCATTCCGAGAGTGAAGCGAACGAAGCATGGATCGAAG
>CAZFOX010000924.1:0-2125 GCA_964520565.1 uncultured bacterium
GGGAATTGGCAGCCGCCCACATCCCAGCCAGTTTCACGATCTGCCCGGTGAATGGCGAAATATAAAAGCCGCGCCGCCCGCCTGAATCCGGATTACCGGACGAGCAGACCGTTCTTCCAGGGTTCCGGTTTTGGGGGTGCGTTGAGCATCGGTTCGATTCGCTTTTTGTCCTGTGAAACCGGTTCGGAAAAATCCTGGAACGGTTTTCGCTGCAGCATTTTTTGAATGCCCGCCGTCAAATTCTGAGCGTTTTCACTCCCATTTTCGAGGCTTTTCAACCACTGCCGGCGCGCGTTAAGCGCCGAACAGAACTGCCGGAACAACTGGAGAGATTCCTTATCCTCCGGGTTAAAGGTTTTCTGTAAGTGATTGGATATCTTGAGGATACACTGATCGAGAGTAGCGAGAATCTGTTCTTCCATTGAGGCCGTATTGGGGTTGGGCATAACCGTTCTCCTTGTTGTGAGATTTGTAATCGGAGACAGGTAATGCAAGTCTTGTGCCAAGTGGTGAACATTTGTTTAGTATCACTTTAAATCCCTGCATCTGCCCTGGTGGGGGATATGTGGGTATTATGCAGGGGTGTGGTGGCGTGGATTTGATTTTATGGGAGACTGGACGTTAGGGACGATGAGCGGCGAGCGGGGAAGGGATGCGATCCGGGAAGCGGTGGAACGGATAGTAAGGCCGGATGCCGCCTATCCAGACATTTGGCAATCCATCGATGCCATTCACGCCGCGATGTACTCAATCACCGGGATTCTTCGCCAGCAGGGCGATTTTCAAGACGGAACCGATACGGCGTTGCCCGCCGGGGTGGCGATCTCGCCCGCCCAGGCGGCGCAATGCCTGTTCGACCGGATGCGTACAGTGATTTTTATGCGGGGTGTCCATGCGGCGGTAGCGGAAGCCCTGCGCCGTTTTCCCGGACAGCGCCTTGAAATACTTTATGCGGGTTGCGGCCCCTATTGCCCGTTGATGCTGCCGATCGCGACGCAATTTTCCCCGGAACGGGTGCGCATCCATCTGCTGGACTATCACGAGGAATCCATCGCGGCGGCGCGCAAGGTCGTCGAACGGTTGGGGATCGAGGAATCTATCGGGGATATCGTTTGTTGCGATGCGGTGAAATACCGGGTTCCCCCAGGGCGCGTTCTGCACGTGGCCATTACCGAAACGCTCAAACCTTCACTGGAGCGCGAACCACAGGTCTCAATCAGCGCCAATCTGGCCAGTCAACTTTGTAAAGGAGGAATCCTGGTTCCCGAATCGATCGCCGTATCGCTCTATTTGCTCGATTTTCAAAAGGAATTCGAATGGATGCAGCGCGGTGGAGAACCGCCGGATCGCTGTTGCCTGGGGATAGTTTTCGAACTGACGCAAGAGTCCGCTGCCGGTTTGTTTGGCGTGATCCCGCCGGATGGCGGGAGCGTAACTGTCCCCTGCGCGGAAATTGTGCTGCCCGATGGATTGCCGCTCATCGATCAATATTATCTACTTACGGAGATAGGAGTTTTTAGCGCGCATGCGCTGACTTTCAATCAATCCCAATTGACTATGCCGATTCGCTACCGCTTGAAAACGCCCTGGGGGCCGGGAGACCGGCTGGCGTTTCAGTACGTCATCGATTCGCATCCCCATTTTGAAATTCAAGTCTATTCGAACGGCCAGCCGATGCGGGTTGAATCGACGAAGCACATTCGTTCGAGCGATCGAAACGGATTAAAACGAGGTTATTAATCAAAAAAGACGCCGGGATATTTATCCCCGCGTCTTTGGAGTTCACGTATTGTGGATGATTCGTTTACGTTCTTATCCAATGCCGGATTTCAGCCGCTGCGGGAACCCTGCCAGCTGGATTGCGTTCTCGACGGGGATGCGGTAACGCTGATTCTCGACCGTGCCGATCCCCGTTACCTGTTCCTCTGCATCGAGGGCGAGGTACGGCGCGCGTACGATCTTTCTTCCTACTCGCTTGCCTTTTCATCCCGCCGGGAAGCGGTGTCGTTTCTGGAATCGTTGCGCGATTCCGAATTCTTTCAGAATCTGATGCAGGAAGAACGGGATATGAACCGGGAGTGGGACGCGTTGTAATATCCCATTTCTCCGAAGCGTTCGTTCCCAG
>CAZFOX010000925.1:0-2124 GCA_964520565.1 uncultured bacterium
GGCTGTAATAATGGCCGAATTCGAACTCGGGATGATCGGGGAAACGGCTGGGCAAAAAGGAGCGTTGAATCGTACCGACCTTCTTGAGTTCATCCTCGATGGTATGCTGCGCGTGGCGCAGTTGTTCGTTGGCGATCTGTAATTCCCGCTTGGAATAGAGAAGAGTCTGTTGCAGGTCGCGGATCCGCAGCATGGCGCGCACCCTCGCCAGGAGCTCGGGGCGGCTGGGGGGTTTGACCATGTATTCGTCCGCCCCCGCGTCGAGACCTTTGACTTTGCTGTCGGTGTCGTCCAGGTTGGTCAACAGCATGACCGGCACGAAATGGTATGGATTCGACGCCTTGATCTTTCGGCACGCATCGAATCCGCTGATCCCCGGCATGCAGACGTCCATGAGCACCAGATCCGGCGGCGACTCCCGGACACAAGCGACCGCCTCGTCGCCCGTTTGCGCCCTCCGAAGGTTGTATCCTTCTCCCCGCAACATCACTTCCAGAAGATCGAGGTTGGTCGATTCGTCGTCGACGATCAGAATCGTTCGTTTGGCGTTGGCAATAGGGTCGCTTTTGATCATGGCGCTGCCTGTCTGTCCTGCCGAAAGATTAGTCTTGTTCCACAATAAACGCATCCGTAAAAATGGCCATAGTGGATGCAGTAATTTCCGCCCGGTGGGCAAAGAGGATTTCATCCGACTCCAGGGGAAGCGCCGGAAGCGATTGCATCAACCCTAAAATTCGTTCCCGGTCGAGCGGCCCCAGGTCAATGTTGGATCCTCTCTGGTTTTCTTCGATTCGCTTCACTTTGACCGACAGTTCCTCCACGCTTGATATATACCGGTTCCAGGCGGCTTTCCTTTCCTCGTCCCCCTCGAGACTTCCCCAGTGGTACACAGTTCCCATCGTCAGGCGGGTCAGGTACTTATACTCTTTCATGGACATTTTTTCTCGGTCGAGCCGAGCGATCATTTCAATACCGATATCCCCAAGATCCGAAAAAAAATGGATGAATTTCAATCCGATCTGAACGAGCGCCAGCCTGCCGGGCTCTTCGCGATTGGCCATGAATTCGAAAAGCCAGCCCAGTTTTTCTCCCGAAACAACGATGATTTGTTCGCGGATTCGAAGAAACGCGGCATACCGCTCTTCGTCGGTTTGCGGCGATTCGGGAGGCGAGAAAGGGTACGCTCGATCGAGCTGTTGCGATTGCCCTTCCCAGGCGTCCAGTTTTTTTTCAATTTTTTGAGCATACTGAAAACCCATCGAACCGATGGCCACGATGACGATAACCGCCAGGATAAGAAAGCTTAAACAGCCGCCGCAGCCAATCCAGAAAATGTTTTTCTTAGACATTCTATCTCTCTTTTCTGGCAATGAAGTGGCTATCCACCGATCGATGTCTTTTCGATTCTCACAATAAACCTATCACTCGGAATTGGCAAGAAAGGGGTGTGGTGTCTGCTGGATATTATTCCGTTTACCGTTCCTTCTTATGAAAAAACTGAGACAATGAGAGCGGGATTTTCCCTATACAAGGAGAGCGACCAACAAAAAGTGTCGATTGAAAAACAACGATCCGGCTTTTAGATTGCTTCACTTCGTTCGCAATGACATGAACGTATCGCAATGTCATTGCGAGCAAAGCGAAGCAATCTAATGATGATCCAATTCGCCAGTCGATCCATAGTATGCTATTTAACCCGACAATATTAAACGGTCAGGCTACTAGGAGAGATTAAAAAACTGGAGTGATGGTATGAACGGCGCAAAATACATTGTGGGATCGTTGGCGGCCGGTCTTTTTCTAATCGCCGGTTTGATCGCCCTCAGCCTCAATCGGCCGCATTCGCCTCGGGGGGAATCGTCTCTGATACTGTATTGCGCCGCCGGACTGAAAGACCCGGTCGATGCAGCTGTCCACCAATATGAAAAAGAATATGGCGTTCGCATCCAGGTCAATTACGGCGGATCGGGAACCCACTTGAGTTCTCTTCAAGTGGCGGCTTTGGGCGATTTATATTTGGCGGCGGATGAAAGTTATATCCACCGCGCCCAGGAACGGGATTTGGCGGCCGAGTCGATTCTCCTTGCCACGATGGAGCCCGTTCTGGCCGTCGCGAAAGGAAAT
>CAZFOX010000926.1:0-2122 GCA_964520565.1 uncultured bacterium
TTTTCATAACATCACATTCCGTTCACCGTTTACCGCCGTCACAGAACAGGAAGGGTCTCAAATTATTCGACGGTAAACAATCTGAGATGAGGGACAGGGGGCATTATCAATGAAGAGTCTGTGCGGGGCGAATGTGATCGGAGAAAATCGGAAAGATTAGATAAAGATGGGTGAAGGGTGGTTCCGATTTGCTTTTTAACAGTAATTTGCACTATTCATGGCAAAATCTTAAATATAAACCTCTGAAATCGTTAAGTGAACAACGATGAGGGTTCTTCTTGATACTAATATCTTCATCTCCCGCGAAGCGGACAAGGTCGTCTCCTCTGATCTTGCGCATCTTCTCGCAATATTTAATGAACTGAGAACAGAACTCCTCGTCCATCCTTTGTCGGTAACCGAGCTCAGGAACGATAAGAATGAAAAACGCCGTGAAGTAAATCTGTCAAAAATACAGGCATACTCGATTATCGATAGTCCGCCAAATCCCGCATCTGATCCGAAATATGGCTCTTACCCTGGCGAACCAAAATCCGAACACGACAGAATAGACAACGCGATTCTCTTCTGTATCTATCGAAATGCTGTTGATTTTCTTATCACTGAAGACCGCGAGATACACAAAAAAGCTCAGAACCTAGGATTAGGGGACCGGGTCTTCCTTGTCGCAGAGGCATTTGTCTTCTTCAACCGATTCATCCCACCCAAGGTTCAGATAGCGACGCCCCCTGCCCTCGTAAGGGCCCACGTCTATGATCTCAACATCGACGATCCAATTTTTCGTTCTTTAATTGCCGATTATCTCACCTTTCGAGAATGGTTTGAAAGAATTTCCCGGGATGGTAGGGAATGCTATGTGAGCAGACGTTCGGATGGAACCATAGGGGCGCTCCTCATTTACAAAATCGAAGACGATCCGATTCCTTCCGTTCCGCCCCTGCCAAGAAAGAAACGGCTCAAGATTGCTACTCTAAAAGTGACCCATATTGGCTATAAAATTGGAGAACTGCTCATTAAAGTCTCTATTGACCTTGCCCTTCACAACGGAATTGATGAGATCTATCTGACACACTTTATCGAACCAGATGACCGCCTTGTTGAATTACTCCACGATTTTGGATTTTTCCAGGCCAGTGTTCTTCCAGGTCAAAAACCGGAGCCGGTCTTCATCAAACATCTCAAACTGACCGAGCCCTGGTTATCCCTGGAAAAGCCCGTAGATGTTTCTAGAATCTGTTACCCCAGTTTTTATGATGGAGAATCGGTAGGTAAATTCATTATTCCCATTCAGCCTGAATATCATGAAAAACTTTTCACCGACTTCCGTGAAAGGAGGCAGAGCCGGCTCATCGAACATATGGGAGAATTTGTAACCGAAGGGAATACGATAAAAAAGGCGTATCTGACCCAAAGCAAAATCCGGAAACTGAAGCCAGGCGATATTATTCTCTTCTATCGATCACATGACCTCCATGCAATCACCTCCCTTGGTGTTGTCGATCAATTCTATCCTGACACACCTCCTGGAGAGATAATGCGGATTATTGGAAAGAGAAGCGTCTATTCCAAGGATGAAATCGAAAGATCTAATAAAAATCGGTCTGTAATTCTGTTTAGACATCATTTCCATCTAAAGGAAAGCATTCCACTTGACACATTGAAGAGTGCAGGAATCCTGAAAGGCTCTCCCCAAACGATCACTGAAATCAACCAAAATTCGTATGAATGGATTAAGACCAACGGAGGTATCGATGAGAGTTTTACTGTCCATTAAGCCAAAATATGCGGATAAAATCCTCTGCGGATTGAAGAAATACGAATTCCGAAAAATCATTTTCAAAAATGAAGGGATTCGGGAAATCGTCATCTATTCCAGCAGCCCGATGAAGAGAATTGTTGGGACATGTGTAATAAGTTCAGTTATTGAAGACCGCCCTATGATTCTATGGGAGATGTTCAAGGGAGCCTCCGGACTCTGTGAGGCGGAATTCTTTTCCTATTTCCAGGGTAAGGAGAAAGGATATGCCATCGAAATTGAGGGAATAAAGAAATTTGATAGGCCGATTGATCCATGGGAATTCAATGAGGATTTCATTCCTCCTCAGTCCTTCCAATACATCAC
>CAZFOX010000927.1:0-2102 GCA_964520565.1 uncultured bacterium
TTCCAACTCCTAATCGTAATTATCAATAAATATCGTAGTTTTTGTAAAATGTCTACTCGAAGAATCCGTACAATCCCAATTTGAGTGATTTTTATTTTATTTGACCGGATTCCCTTCCGGGATAGACGCTTTTGAGATTCCCAAGCCATATATCCTTGACAGGTCTTAACCGGTATCCCGATAATGGACATCCATAGACGGTAAGTCCGGGCAAAAAGCGCTGGAATCGAATATATTCCAAACAAGGAACCCAATATCGATGTCAGGTCTGGCAGGCGTGTTCAATCTCAATGGAGAACCGGTCCCCCCCCTCCTGATCCAAAGGATGACCGATGCCATTGCCCACCGGGGGCCGGATGGGGAGGGATTTTACACGGATGCAAACCTCGCGATTGGCCACCGTCATTTACGGGTATTCGATCGCGCCGCTTCGAGCCGGCATCCCCTTCCCGGCCCGGAACGGATGACGGTACTCGCTTTCGATGGAACGATCCTGAACTTCCACGAGTTACGTCAATCGCTGGAAGAAAAGGGTTATGAATTCCAGACACACTCAGACGCCGAGATTCTTCTGCATGGGTATCGGGAAGAGGGAATCGATTTTATCTACCATATCAATGGAAATTTCGCCCTCTCCCTGTGGGATGCGCGGCAGAAACGTCTCTATCTGGCACGCGACCGGTATGGCATGAAACCCCTTTATTACTGGTTCGATGGGAACACGCTAATCTTTGCTTCGGAAATCAAGGCTATCCTCACACACCCCAATATATCGGCAGCGCTTCATCTCGAAGGCCTGAACGAATATTTCACTTTCCAGAATCTCCTTCAAGAGAACACTCTCTTCCAGGGAATATACCTGGTTCCTGCCGGAACCGTTTTGTGGATAAACGAAGCGGATCGTTCCCTGCGCCGCCGCGTTTATTGGAATTTCGATTTCACCCATCCCCTTTCTTCGCTCACTTTGGAAGATACCGTGGAAGAATCGATTTCGCGTATCGAACGGGCGGTTAAACGCAGTCTTCTTTCCGATGCGCCTCTTGGCGGGTATTTATTCGCCGACTCGATTCCCAACAGCCTGGTTTCGCTGGCGTCCCGGTATATGCCCTTTCTCTATACGTTCACCTTCGGTTTCCACCAGCCGGAAATCTCCTCGGGCGAACCGGTCAACGACGACCGCGCCGAAGCGGAAATAACGGCCCACACCTTCAAAACGGAACATTACGGGATGGTGATCAGTTCGACGGATATCCAGCGATCCCTGCCCCGCGTCGTCTACCATCTGGAAGACCTTCGCCTGGGGATGAGCTACCACGATTATTACCTGGCGCGGCTGGCTTCCAAATTCGTTCGCGTCTGCCTGGCTCCTCAAGGCGGTAACGAACTTTTCGCCCAATACCCCTGGCGTTATTTTCACACGCTCCAAAAACTTGGCCGGGACGATTACATTCGCCAGTACTATAATTCGTACCAACATCTTGTTTCCGATCGGGAAAAATCCGATCTGTTCACAGAAAACCTTTTTCGGAACGTCAATCCTGCCCGTCCCTACGAACAATTCCGGGACATCTTTATGACAAGTGGTTCCTTGCGGTATGATACTCCGGAAGAACAATTAGCCGGTTCTCTCTATTTCGAGTGCAAAACCTTCCTTCACGGCTCTTTCCTGCTGAGCGACCGGATCTCATCCGCTCACGGGATTCAACTGCGGTATCCCTATATGGATAACGAGGTCGTCGATTTCTGCCAGACGATACCCATACGCCTTCATCTGGGCGATTTGACTAAAATCCGCCGGATCGACGAAAATATCCTTCGCAAACTGCGTTTCTACCGCCAGCAACGGGGAGACGAACGGGATGTATTATCCTTGATGATGAAATCCATACTCCCTCCCCAATCGGCCCAACGAGAGAAACAGGGAGTCTCGACACCGGACGAGATTTGGTTTCGAGGGAAAAACCTGCCCTATGTCCGGGATATACTCTTAAATCCTCGCGCCGCCAGCCGCGATTACCTGCAACCGGCTTTCCTGCGCCGGATTGTCGAGGAACATGCCTCCAGTCAGAAAAACCACCGTCTGTTGATCTGGGCGTTATTGT
>CAZFOX010000928.1:0-2100 GCA_964520565.1 uncultured bacterium
TACGGAACCAGAAATGCATCCTGGGAAATCTCACCAGCCCGGTTTCGTATATCCCCGCCATCCCCAACGATCCCTTTCTGGGAAAGATCGTCAATACCAGCGACCGGTTGGTGATCGCGCTGGCGGGCACTTATTTCTATGGCGATAACGAAGCGAAAATCGCCGGCAACGATCACAATTTCGCCGCCCTTTGGCCGGAAAACGCCAAACGATTCGGCTTGTCACCTCTCAAGGAAGGACAATGGGTACTTTTGGGTATGGGGCCCGATACCACCGCGGAAGAGTTGGGGGGCAGCGAGCAATTCAGAGGATTGCCATACGACGCCACGAACGGTTTAACCAGTAAGGGAGATATCACCGTCCGGGGAGGATGATCCATTTTAGGGATTTGCTGGATTTGCATTATCGAAAAATCAGACAGGAGATGTTGAATGACAAGAACGCAGAGCAGTACGATTTGGCTTATGGTCTTGTTGTCGGTTGGGATTTCTGCCGGATGCGGCGAGGCGCTGGAATTACGCGCGGAAAAAGACGCCACCGGGCTTTCGGTGTACGTGGGAGATGCGTTGTTTACCCATTACCGCACCGCAAGTGACTGGAAATACCCTTACTTTTATCCCGTCAATGGCCCATCCAGCGGCCAGAGCCTGACGACCGAAACTTCTGAACCCTATCCCCACCATCATTCGCTTTTTTTCGGGTGTGACAAAGTGAACGGAGGAAACTACTGGCAGGAGGGATTGGAACGGGGGCAGATTCTTTCCAAAAAGCTGAACTTGGTTTCCGCGAAAGGAAAAGAAATCGTGTTTGAAGAGGAATGTCTCTGGGAACGTCCCGGAGCGGAATCGCCGTTCAAGGACGTTCGAAGAGTGGTTATCAGCGCTCCATCCCAGGATATTCGCCTGATCGATTTCTCCATCACCTTAACCGCCCTGATCGACGTTCGGATCGAGAACACCAATCACTCCCTATTCGCGGCGCGCATGGTTCCCGAACTCTCCGTCCCGCAGGGAGGGACGTTGGTCAACGCCGAAGGATTGACCGCTGAAAAGGGGACTTTTGGCAAGAAATCTCCCTGGTGCGATTATTACGGAACTCGCAACGGTATCGTGGAAGGCTTGGCGATTCTCTCTCATCCGAGCAATCGCTGGTTTCCGGATCCGTGGTTTACAAGGGATTACGGATTCTTTTCGCCCACACCCATGAATTGGCTGGAGGGTAGTTTCCTGTCGATTCCCAAAGGCGAAAGTATGACTTTGCGTTACCGGGTGGTTGCGCATCGGGGCGATACTCAATCGGCCAACATCCAATCGTTGTTTAATGTCTGGCGTCAATCGGAATGATGGACGATCGGAATGAATGATAGGAAAGGAGGTGATACGCTGGTCGATTGATGATTTCGAGGTGAATGAAGGATTACTTGGAATGGAATGATCTTTTTTATGATTAAAAGGGTAAAACCTTGTTGTTTTTGCGAAATAATTGCGGTGAGTCTTAATCCGCTTAAAAAAATAATTTGTGGGAGGTAAAGGTTGATGAGAACGAACCTATTAATGGGATTGTTGTTTGTTGCTTTTTTAGCAGTTCATGCCAGTGCGCAAGATGTGACCTTTTATTTTTCCGCCGGGGATTTCAGTGGAAAACCGGATCGTTTTGGCAACACGCACAAAATCACGCCGGAAAGTGCTATCGATCCCCGTATGTTTGGAAATGAGGAATTGCTGGACGTGTTTTTCGATGAAGACAACAAATGGTTAAAGTATCAGGAAGCGGGGAACGTACTTTTGGTATCGCATGGTCCCGGTTTTGGCGAAGATGCGCCGGAATTGACCATGGAAATTACGGTGGCGATGGGGGGGAAATACGAAGTTATCTTGAAATTCCTCGATTCCAACGATACTCCCGATGCGGGTCCCATTCAGGCGGCGTTGGGCGATGCGCCGTTGGTACTCTATTCCGCGTCTAATTCGGTACGAGCGACCGGAGGAACCTCGCCCGGATACCCCATTGTTGGAGGAGAAACGTCGGGAAGTATGTATTGGTATTCTGCTTCTCTGGGCGAAATTACTGTAGATACCGGTGGGAAGATTCAAGTTCGCG
>CAZFOX010000929.1:0-2095 GCA_964520565.1 uncultured bacterium
TATCGGCGCACGATCCCCTCGGTAATCGAATCGTCCTCCAATCCCTCTTCCACCCGGGGAACAAATAGAGGACAGGCCTGCGCAACCACATGCAACGATGCCTTTCTGTCCAATAAATGGCTTTGATAGGCGCCGCTTTGGATCGTGCTTTTCGTGCCAATAATTCCGATTCGTCCGGAACGGGTGGTTTGGATTGCGGCACGCACTCCCGGCTCTACCACACCAATCACGGGCCCTTCGAATTGCTCCCGGATCGGCGGCAGAGATACGGATGATACCGTATTGCACGCGACGACAATCATCTTGACGTCATGGCTTTTCAGAAACCGAGTTATCTCCAGGCTATAACGCTGGATCGTTTCCGCAGACTTGGTTCCATAAGGAACCCGCGCCGTATCGCCAAAATAACATAATATCTCATTCGGTAAAATTTCCCGGAGCGCTTTAACAACGGTTAAGCCGCCCACTCCCGAATCGAAAATACCGATCGGCTTTTCTAAATAAGGTTCTTTCATCAAGGGTCTCCCAAATAGCTAATGTTATATTAACCGTGATATTTTAAGCCGTAACTGTAATGTTTCTCCAAGAAAAGATGCAATCGGGCAATTGAGTATTCCGTGAAAATCTACGGAAAAAAAGGCTTGTACATGTGATATAACTTATTTATTATTGGTCTTTTACAAAACAATTTTTTAGTCTGGATTGTCTGTGGATAAGTTGTGAATGACTTCCAGATTCTTGGTTGCCACCTTTTATCTTCAGCGCATCCCGTAATCCGTGCCGGGAAAATCGGAGCCGGTGAATCTATTTCTTGTGGATAAAAATACAATCCAATGATTCCAAAGGTAATGATATAAAGAGAATAGGAATGCTTATCAATCTATATATATTGTGTATGATCTGTTAAAAAACACTATATGTTGCGATCGTAGTCCTGTTCCTAAAGCGAGTACGATTCCGTATGATCCATACTATACTCTATAAGGTCTTTCTTTTACCCGAAACGCTCTTATGGACGGTAATCAGCGGAGATTCATTCATTCGCCGAATCCAAAGCCTGCTCGATTCGATCTCACTTGAGCGGTTTGCAAAAAGTATTCGTATAGATTCGCTCCCTCTCTTTGAAAAAGCTAAAAAAAAAGTTTTTTCGAAACGCGAATATGAACATAATTATGAGAATCACTCTAGAATACTCCTGATATTTTGAATGTGACTGGGAACAACGAGGCATTCCAACTCGACTAAAAAAGGAAAGCAAGAATTGGAACCGCTCATTTCCCTTCAAGAGGATGAGAAAAAATTAATCGCTCTTTGCCAGGAGGGAGATAAACTTGCTTTTGAACGTCTTTATCGCCGATACGTAAAAGATGTGTATACGATGGCTTTCCATATGGTACACTCTGAAACGATGGCAGAAGAAGTCACCCAGGAAGTATTCATCTCCGTCTTTAAAGACATTCAAAAATTTCAGTTCCAATCGGCTTTTACAACCTGGCTTTACAGAATTGTATACCGGAGAGCGGCCGATCAATTTCGAAAAAATCGAAAACACCGGGAACATACGATCTCTCTTACAAACAGTGAACGGCAGGCCGCTGTAAATGAGATACGAGACGCCGAGGCCAATCCCTATGAGAGAGCCGTCGAGCGGGAAAAGGCTCAGATGCTCGAAAATACCATCGCTTCTCTGAGTCCCAAACAACGGGCGATTATGGTATTGCGGTATATCAATAATCGAAGCTATGAAGAGATCGCTCAAATTTTACGCTGCCGGATTGGGACGGTGAAATCCCGGTTGAACCGGGCGCACAAAACCATGCTGGAAAAGCTGGATCAACTCGGGATGAAATGATATTAATATAATAAGCAGATCGGATTTCCCGATTCGGGATAGAGTAGAAAGAGTATAAATCGTATTCGGACAGGATAAACGCCATGAACGATATTGATCGGCTGATACGTTCCCCCCGTGCGCGCGCTCAATCCCGCGAGCGCATTCTGCGCTACCTGGAAGGCGAGGCGTCCGAACCGGAAATCCGAGTGCTGCAGGAACTTTTTTCGGAATCGGACGATTGGCGGCGGGAATATGAAACCC
>CAZFOX010000930.1:0-2092 GCA_964520565.1 uncultured bacterium
ATTTCATAAAAAGAAAGCGGGCCAATGGCCTGCCGCGAAGGTAGATTATGGCTGGAGAACATCCCAACAAAATTCGCATTCGGCTGAAAGCCTACGACCATCGATTGCTGGATCAATCGACGGCGGAAATCGTCGATACGGCCAAACGGACCGGCGCCAAGATTATTGGGCCGATTCCCTTGCCAACGCGGATCTCAAAATATACGGTGCTTCGTTCGCCGCATGTGGATAAAAAATCGCGTGAACAGTTTGAGATCCGGGCGCATAAACGGCTGGTCGATATAATTGACTGGAGCCCGAAAACCATGGACGCTCTGACGCAACTGGAGTTACCGGCGGGCGTTCATGTAGAGATCAAACTCTAGCCAAAGATAGTTGAAATTCAGGCTCAGAAAATTCTTTCGAGGCCGTCCAATCTGAGAGACAAACTCGCTAACGAGCCTTGGAAGAATCTTATAACGGGTATAGGCAAATGGTTAAGGCAATCTTGGGACGCAAATTGCGGATGACGCAGATGTTCACCGAGGACGGCCGGCAAGTACCGCTGACTGCTATTGAGGTCGGTCCTTGCCCCATCGTCCAGATCAAAACGGTGGAATCGGACGGATACAACGCCCTGCAAATCGGATTCCTGCCGGTGAAAGAGAAATCTTCCACCCAGCCGATGATCGGTCATTACAGAAAAGCCAATTCGAAACCGCATCGCGTCTTGCGCGAAATTCGAATGGATTCGGTCGAAGGTTTTTCCGTTGGGCAGGCGTTGGATGGTTCGGCTTTTGCCGAAGGAGACCGCGTGGATATCACGGGCGTCTCCAAGGGGAAAGGATTCCAGGGTGGCGTGCGCCGTCATAACTGGACAGGGGGTCGAGCCACACACGGTTCGATGTTCCATCGAGCCATCGGATCCATCGGTCCCGGTACGGGCATTGCCCGTATTATTAAAGGGAAAAATCTTCCCGGACATATGGGGCACGAACGAGTGACCGTCCAGAATCTGGAAGTGATTAAAGTGGATAACAAACACGGCATCCTCTACGTTCGTGGAGGAATACCCGGACCGGACGGCGGAGTGGTTTTCGTGAAAATCACCTCCAAAGCACATAAAAAATAAAAAAGCGGCAGAGCGATCATGGTTGCATTTGATATCTACGATTTTCAAAAAAAAGTGACCGGAAATATCGACTTGGACGATTCGGTATTCGCCGCGGTGGTCAACGAAACGTTCCTGCATCAGGTTTTGGTCAGTTATCAGGCCAACAAACGCCAGGGAACGGTGAAAACGTTGAACCGGAATCAGGTGAACGGTACCAAGAGCAAGCCGTTTCGCCAAAAAGGAACTGGCCGTGCGCGTCAGGGTTCCTGGCATGCACCGCATCATCGCGGCGGGGCTACGCAATTCGGTCCGACTCCACGGTCGTATCGCAAAGCGATCCCCAAAAAGATGAAACAGGAAGCGTTCCGGCAATGCCTTTCGATGAAAGCCGGTAAGGGACAATGTTTCATTTTGGGAGATCTGGATTTCTCCGAGATCAAGACACAGGTCGCGGCGCGGATGTTGAAATCCTTCGACGCAGACGGCCGAGTGTTAATCGTGGATGTGAATCCTCAGCCCAATGCGCTTTTATCCGTTCGCAATATCGATAAGGCGGTTATTCTGCCGGTGAATTCCTGTTCGCCGTTGGATATTTTCGAATCGGACAATTTGTTTTTGACACGGGCCGCCGCGGAAGCGTTTCAAGAGCGGTTCGCCAAGACAGGAGGGGCGGGCGATGCAGAAGAATAATTACGATATTATTCGAGAAGCTATCTTCACGGAACGAACGACCGCCCTGGCGGAAGGACTTCACACCTATACATTCCGAGTGCCTAGCAACGTGAACAAGCTGGAGATCAAAAGGGCCATTGAACAGGCCTTTCAAGTCAAGGTTGAAGACGTTCGCACCATTAACGTGAAACCCAAGTTGAAACTCGATCGTTATCGCGGTTTATATGGAAAAACTCGCCGGTACAAGAAAGCTATGGTGAAGCTGGCGAAGGGACATACAATCGAATTTGTCTAAGACCGAGGACTGGGAGTAGAGAATCGTGGCTA
>CAZFOX010000931.1:0-2083 GCA_964520565.1 uncultured bacterium
TGGAACGCCGGCGGATTGTGTGATGTTTGGCACGAGGGGATTTCTGGAAAGCCCTCCCAACCTGGTGGCTTCAGGAATCAACCGCGGTCCGAATCTGGGCATCGATACTGTTTATTCCGGGACGGTGGCGGCGGCTCATGAGGGGCATCTGCATAACGTCCCTTCTTTCGCCATTTCGATGGATGTTCCCCATGAGAGCGAGGGATATCATTTCGAGACGGGAGCGCGATTTGCGCGAATCCTGGCGGAGAATCTGTTAACCCGGAAGATGCCGGATGGTTCGTTTTTGAACGTGAACGTTCCGAACCGCCCCTGGAAACGGATTCAGGGAGTGGCTATTACCCGGCTTGGGCAGAGAATCTACCGGGATCAGATCATTCGCCGTGTCGATCCTCAGGGGAAGGACTACTATTGGATCGGGGGTGAACCGCCGACCTGGGTGAAATCGGAAGGAACCGATTTCCACGCTCTGGAAGAAGGAAAAATATCCGTGACTCCATTGGGGGCGGATTTCACGCAGTTTCATGCGATCCCCGAATTGGATTTGTGGAATCTGGCGTTGGAATGAAAGATTTTTACAATTGTAATTAATCAGGAGACTTTTGTGTTTGGCGAACTAAAAGATTGGACTGTCTCGCTCGTATTAACGCCCACCAATGAGTTTACTCATAACGCCTATATGGCCTTGTGGGGAGTGGCTTTTGCAGAATCGTCGTTTTTCCCTATTCCTCCCGATATTCCATTTATCCTTATGGGAATCGCACAGCCCAGCGTTTCTTTGTTTCTGGCCATGATATTGACCTGTGGGTCGGTTCTGGGGGGGGGATTGGGTTATGCCATCGGTTTGTATGGCGGGCGTCCCCTGGTGGAATACCTGGTTTCCCATCGCTGGTTGGGACACCTGTTTACGCATGAGAAGTTTGAAATGGTGGAGTCGTTTTATCAGCGGTACGATGTATGGGCGGTTTTGATTGCGGCGTTTACTCCAATACCTTATAAAGTTTTTACGATTGGCGGAGGATTGTGCCGGATACGTTTCTGGCGATTTATGTTGGTCTCTTTGGTAGGGAGATCGGGGCGTTTTTTTCTAGTCGGCCTATTGCTTTACTTTTTTGGCGATCAGGCGCAATTTCTCCTCAAGCGTTTCGATCTCTTTTTGATCGCAATGACAATCCTGGGGATTCTGGGATTTGCCGCCCTCCGGTTTTTCAAGCCTGCGAAGGGAAAAGAACAGGCGTAAGTCCCTGTATTCTCATTCCCCTCTTTCTTGTGATAGGATAGAGCCGATTCGATCAATCCTTTTTGCAGGAAAGCGGGGAATTCGCATGGGCCATTCTCGAACACTCCTTTCATTGGGATGGATTTACCTCTTTGGTATTCTGGCGGGATGTTCGGCCGGTCCGAGAAATATTTCCGAAGATGTGGATGCTTTAGTGCAGGCGCTTTCGCTGGAAAGTACGGAACTATCGGGTACTGCCCTGCAGAAAATCGGCCGTGCCATGAAAGAGGATGATCTTCTCCGCGTTTTGAAGGAAGCGGAAGATTTAACATCGAACGAGCTGTGGATCCCTTTTTTTGAATCGCTCTACCAATATTACCCCAAACCACCGATTGCCTATCTGCTGGCGGAGGCGAAATGCCGAAGCGGGAAGATCGATTCGGGAATGTCGATTCTCAATGAGGCGATTCAAGAAGGATTCTCCGATGAATCTCTCTTACAGCGAGCTGCCCTTTTAGCCTATACCCAGAAACATTATGCAGAAGCTCAAAAATGGCTGGAGCAGTTATTGGAAGTCAATCCAAAGAATGGGGAGGCGTTATTTTTACGGGGTACGATTCTCTCCCGCGAGAAATACTTCGACCGGGCGAGAATTGACTTGCAGGCGGCGATTGAATTGGATCCCAACCATCGTTTGGCCGAATACGAACTGGGTGTTTTGGAAGACCGTGCCGGGAACCACGAACGGGCGGAACGGCATTTACGATCGGTGATCGATAAACAACCTTTTTTTATCGAAGCATACAAGGGGCTTCTATCCGTTTTGATCAAGCAGGGGAAACGGGAAGACGTGAACCGCTTTGA
>CAZFOX010000932.1:0-1132 GCA_964520565.1 uncultured bacterium
GAGCGTTGCCGTGGTGGCCTCCGGGTTCTCCAGGCGGCGGAACGCGATCCCGCCTGGAGTCCGGATGGGCAGTGGATCACCTATTTCTCCGACGCCAGCGGCGAATACGAGCTCTATATCCGTCAATCGGACGGCAAGGGGGAGGCGAAACAGTTGACCTCCGGCGGACAGGCGTTTCGTTACACTCCCCGCTGGTCGCCCGATTCCAAACGAATCGCTTTCACCGACAAGACTGGTTCTATTTTCGTTCATACACTCGATGGCCAGAAAACCCGGTTTGTGGATAAAGACCCCTGGGCGAACTTGCATATTCAACTCAGTTGGTCGCACGATTCCGCTTGGCTGGCATACGCAAAAAGCGGAGAAAACAGTCTGGGATCGATCTGGTTGTATAACGTACGGGAAGAGCAATCGCACCCGGTTACCAAGGGATTGTTCGACGATTCCTGGCCTGCTTTTGACCGCAAGGGCGAGTTTCTGTATTTCGTCAGCCGCCGCCATTTCGGCGATTCGGTCTTCGACGATGTTGGCTGGTCGTACGTCTATTCGGACACCGGCGTGTTGATGGCGGTTCCCCTACGCAGGGATGTCAAGAATCCGTTTCTCTATAAAAGCGATGAGGAGTCGTGGGAGAAGAAGGACGACGGGAAATCCGCCGGAGAAACCGTTTCTTCCGGCACGGACGAGACAAAATCGGAAAAGGAAGGCGAGAAGAAGGAAGAGAAACCACTGGCCATCGACCTGGATGGTTTCGAGGAGCGCGCGTTTCAACTGCCCGTTGGATACGGCGATTTCTCGCAGCTGGCGGTGAACGAAGGCGGCAAGTTGATTTACGTTCATGGCGGCCTGCGCGCCAATGGCGGCAAAACCGATATCAAAATTTTCGATCCCGCGGATGAAAAGCGGGAAGAAAAGAACGTTCTATCCGATACGGGCAGTTACCGGATGTCGGCGGATGGAAAAAAACTTGTGGTTCGGAAAGACAATAATTTTCATATCGTCGATGCGGCGGCCGATCAGAAACTCGAGAATGCGATATCCACAAAAGACCTGGTCGCTTCCATCGATCCGCGCGAGGAATGGAGGCAGATGTTCCGCGACGGATGGCGCATCATGCGCGATTATTTTTACG
>CAZFOX010000932.1:1142-2082 GCA_964520565.1 uncultured bacterium
CCCCAACATGCACGGCGTCGACTGGAAGGCCATGTACGACCGATACGCCCTCATGCTGGACGACTGCGCATCGCGGGAGGATTTGAACTTCGTCATCGACGAACTGATCGCCGAACTGAACGTCGGCCACGCTTACAACCGCGGCAATCCCGATTTGGAGGACGAGCCCAGCGTCTCGGTAGGTCTTCTGGGTGTGGATTTCGAACTTCACGAAGGCGCGTACCGGGTACGGAAAATCCATCGCGGCGCTCCCTGGGATTACGACGCCCGCAGTCCGCTTGACGTTCTCAATCCCGGCGAACTGGAAGAAGGCGATTATATTCTGGCGGTCAACCGAATGCCTTTGGATATCCGGAAAGACCCCTGGGCGGCGTTTCTCGGTCTGGCGGGAAAAACGGTCACCCTGACGGTCGGCGATTCGCCAGTTCTCGATGAAAAAGCCCGCGATGTGGTGGTCCAATTGATCGACAGCGAAAGAACGCTGCGTTACCGCGCCTGGATTGAAAACAACCGCCTCTATGTCGAGAAAAAATCCAACGGTGCGATCGGCTATATCTACGTTCCCAATACCGCCGCGGAAGGCAATGATGATCTATTTCGCCAATACTATGGGCAGCGGGACAAGCAAGCTTTGATTATCGATGAGCGTTGGAACGGCGGCGGCTATATCCCCAGCCGCATGATCGAATTGCTCAACCGCCGCATTCTTAACTACTGGGCGCGGCGCGACGGCAAGGACTGGCCCTGGCCGCCCGATGGGTATCCCGGTCTTCAATGTATGTTGATCAACTCGCTCTCCGCTTCCGGCGGCGACGCGTTTCCCTCGTATTTCCGGCAACTGGGGATGGGGAAACTGATCGGTACGCGTACCTGGGGTGGTCTGGTGGGGATTTCCGGCAATCCGTCGCTGATCGACGGCGGGCAGGTGATTGCCCCGACT
>CAZFOX010000933.1:0-2074 GCA_964520565.1 uncultured bacterium
AACGATCCGACTTTTAGATTGCTTCACTTCGTTCGCAATGACACGAACGTATCGCAGTGTCATTGCGAGCAAAGCGAAGCAATCTAATGATGATCCTATTCGCCCGTTGAGCTATAATATGTTTTTTAACCCGACAATATTAAACGGTCGCTCTACCAGAGTGGTTCTCATAATTACGTTCGGATTCGCGTTTCGAAAAAGCCAGCGTGGCTTTACGAGGAAGGTTTCCATCTGGGTGATCTTGATAACGTCCCGCGATGAGACGGGGGCATGGCTGCTATTTTGTTCGCTCTCCTTGTACGGATTGCTATCCTGCGCCCATGCCAGGAACGGTTCTTTCGCTAAAAGTCCCGCACTCAACATCCCACCGGCCATCGCCCGGCGAGTGATTTGCGGTTGGTCAAAACGTTGGGTGGTCATCCATTTCTCTCCTCTTTTGTTTTCGTGCGCGGCATTCCTTTGGAAAAATATGGGATGTCTCTTCTCCATCACGATAATGGAAACACGATTCACTCGTAAAGGGAGGTTTCCTTAGCGAAAGTACGGGATTTTTTATATTCAATTCCCGTTAGATCGATGCGAGAATCGGTTGGGAAATAGATCTTTTCACAGACAATCCTCTATCCATCCACTCATACATTCTTTGCTTGTAATCGATGAGAAAATCCGGCAAAATCCCAGCCAGGATTTATATCATTCCTGTAATGGGAGTTATCTCATGCGAATTCTTATTCCCGCTCTTCTCCTTTTTCCGTGCAACATGATATCAAGTGTTTCTCTGCCAGCCGATCCGGATGCGGCATTTCTCCAGGAGTATCACGAAGCGTACCGGCTTCCCGGTGGTGTGGAAGCGAACGATGTACGCGCCGTGGAAACCGATGGAGAATCGGGAATCTGGGCGGGAACCCGGGATGGTTTGTTTTTCTACAAGAAGGATTCCTGGTCAAAAGTGGAAGGTCTCAGTGGGCCTGTATATGATTTGTGTATGAAACAAACCGGCGTTGTATGGGCGGCGGCGTGGGATGGATTGTATACAGTCAGCGAGGGAGAAACCGCTAAACTATCTGCCGTTCCTTCGACCATCGCCGCGATTGGGCCGTTATCGGATGGCTGGAAATCATTGCCCAAGCGGTTTTCATACAATGTCCGCGATATCGCGCCGGATCCATCCGGCGGTGGATGGGTCGCCTCCGCCCTGGGATTGTACCGCATGTCCGGCGATTCCATTCGCGCTTATATCGATGAAGGCGATATCACATACAGCGAATGCAACGCTCTCGCGTTCGACGACACCGGGCGCTTATGGGTGGGTAGTTTCGGCGGAATCGATGTTTTTGAGAATGGCGTCCGCGTTCAGACGTTCACGGGGAAAGAAGGTCTTCCCTGGTTCGACGTTCGTTCGCTGACCTTCGCGCCGGATGAAACGCTGTGGATTGGAACCGGCCGGGGCGCCGTGCAATACAAGGATGGCCGATGGGCGCTTCGCCATAGCCGCCGTTGGTTGCTGAACGACGACGTGCGCGATATCGCCGTCGATCGGGAAGGTACAGCCTGGATCGCCACCGCCGAAGGTGTCAGCGCCATCCGGCGGCGTTCGATGACGCTCCAACAAAAAGCGGAATACTTTCAGGCTATTCTCGAAAAACGCCATATTCGCCCGCCGGGATTTGTTGAGAAATGCTATTTCCCTGATCCCCACGACCGCTCCCGCTTTGAACCCTGGGACGACGATAACGACGGCCAGTATACCAGCATGTATATGGTTATGGAGAGCCTGCGCTATGCGGTCACAGGAAACCCGGAAGCCAAAGCCCGCGCCGACCGGGCATTCGACGCTTTGGAGTTGTTGCAGACCATCACGGAAACTCCCCATTTTGTGGCGCGCACCATCATTCCCGCCGATTGGACGCGCATGGCAGACGCCAACGAAACCATCTCGTCCGAGGAAGCCGCCGAGCGCCGCGTCCGCGATCCCCGCTACAAGCCGGTCGAACGCCGGTGGCGTCCCTCTTCCGACGGCCGTTGGCTGTGGAAGGGCGATACCAGTTCCGACGAGATTACCGGCCATTTCTTC
>CAZFOX010000934.1:0-2074 GCA_964520565.1 uncultured bacterium
GGGAATTACTGGGCACAGGAAATCGCTAAAGCTGCACTCGAGTCGCTCTCCCGCAACGATTATATCGGCGTATTGCGTTACAGCAGCGGCTTTGGCGAAAGTTGGCTGTTTCCCCTCGAAAAAGCCGGAAACAAGATACGGCAGAAAGAGGCGATCGATAGCCTGGCGTTCGGCGGGATGGGAGACATGCCTTCGTTCTCTACCACGATGCAGATGGCCCTGGACGCCTTGAACAAAACATCGGCCAACATCAAACACATGATCATCCTATCCGATGGCGATCCCGCCCGTCCCACCCAGGCGTTGATCGATTCCATCGTCGAGTCGAAGATTTCCATTTCCACGGTCTGTATCAATCCGCACGGCCAGGCCGACGTGAACACCATGTTTCAATTGGCCAAGGCAGGCAAAGGCAATTTCTATCACGTCAAGAACAATCGCAATCTTCCCCGCATCTTCACGAAAGAAGCGATGACTGTCCGGCGGAACCTGATCCTCGAAGAACCGTTCACGCCGAAAGTAACTTATTTCAGCGAGGTTCTGCAGGGTTTCGAGGAAGGATTTCCCGAACTGCATGGATACGTCGTCACGTCTCCCAAATCGAACGCCGAAACCGTGATGCTTACGCATAAGCAAGATCCGCTTTTGGCGCATTGGCGTTATGGTTTGGGTAAAACCGTCGCTTTTACCTCGGACGCCAAGACGCGTTGGGCGAAAGATTGGCTGGGGTGGAAAAATTACGCCCGCTTCTGGTCGCAAATTGTGCGATGGTCGTTACGCAGCGGACAGAAGGATCAATTTCAGGTACAGACCAGCATCGAAGGCGACCGGGTAAAATGCGTCGTCGATGCATTAACGGAAGACGGGGGATTTCTGAACGAACTGACGTTCAACGCTTCCGTCATCGATCCGAAATACAAGACAGAGGGTTTTTCTTTGCGTCAAACCGAACCGGGACGTTACGTCGGCTATTTCCCCACCAACGAATCGGGAAGTTATCTAATCAGTATGACTTATAAAGGCCCGGGCGATATGGATGGATCGCTCACCAGCGGGGTCTCCATCCCCTATTCGCCCGAACACAGCAGCACCCGTCAAAACGATTTGTTACTAAAAAAACTCACGGAGATCGGCGGTTCTTCCTTCCTGACGGAAAAAGATAATGTTTTCGCTCACAACCTAATGGCCACCGGCGATATGCTGCCGCTTTGGCCGTATCTGTTGGGATTGACAATCTTTCTTTTTTTCTGTGATATTGCCGTAAGACGCGTTTTCTTCGATCTACCTCAGGTGCAGAGAGTTCTGGCGAAAGCGTGGCGATGGTTTATCGCGCCGTTCCGCCTGAAACCCGCACCCGCCGGCCCGGCAACCGAGGAACTCGGCCACCTGATGCAGGCCAAGGCGCGTGCGGAAGAGGATTCTCCCCGCGCCGAGGAAAAAGAATCGCTCCTGAAGCGGCTGGAAGCGGTGAAAGAAAGCGATCTGGCCGCGTTGGACACTTTGGGTTCCGCCTCCAAAGAAGGTCCTGTCTGGCAGGAAGCCAAAACCAGCGAGGAACCCGAAAAATTCCAGGATGAACCGACCGATGCCTATACCAGTGCTCTCTTCAAAGCCAAATCCCGCGCCAAAGGCCAGCGGGGCAAAAAGCCCTGACCGACATTGGAGACCGGTTTTACGTGCGTTTGGTTTGGCGATTGTCTGGGTGAGTTTTCTCTCGTGTGGGGGGACACCGAAAAAGAAAGAATCCTACACACTGGATAAGAACCCGCCCGCCCCCGCCGCAGAGCAGGCATACTATTACAATCACCAAGGTCCTCGCCCCTGGAGCGATGGGCGGCAGGACGCTACCGGCGGCCGTCTGGTTGTGATTCCTCCACAAACACTTACGAATAAATCGCTATGGAGCGTCGAAGAGCATTTCGAGCGAGCAGACGGCGTACAGGCGTTTCAGATTGACCCTCAATACCGGATGCACAACGTCGCCATCAAATCCGGTGAAACCCAAAATGTCATTCAATACAGTCCCGCCATCCCGCTTCGGTTTTTGGATTTAAAAAAAGACGAGAAAAAAACC
>CAZFOX010000935.1:0-2069 GCA_964520565.1 uncultured bacterium
CGTGAATCAGACCGATTCCCGCCTGAAACGCGGGCGCGTAGCGGCGTTGGAAGCCGACCTGGTAAAAACCTTTGGCCTGGCGCGCGGCTTTCACGATGGCGTCCACTTTTTCCACCGTGCAATCCATCGGTTTTTCGCTGAAGCAATGAATGCCCGATTCCAGGACGGGGATGACGCATTTGGCGTGATTGCCGACTTCGGTGGCGACGATGCAGCCGTCCAGTTTTTCCTTGCTTAACAATTCTTTAAAATCGGAGTACTTTTTTACTGCCGGTTTGTAATCGGCGCAGATTTCGGCGGCCTGATTCAGGCGTTCTTCCCGGATGTCGCAAAGCGCCGCAATACGTACCTGGGGAATGCTGGTGATTCGCTTGAGCAGGCTCTGCCCGCGCCCGCCGGTGCCGATCATGCCTAATACGACTTCGTCGTTCGCGCCTAAGACACGGTTGGATACACCCAGGGCGAGGGCAGAAGCGCCCGCGCCGACTTTCAAGAACGATCTTCGCGATACATCCAAATTGGAACTCATGAAAAATCTCCCTTCAAAATCAGAAAAGGCGGTTCAATGTTCACCAGCCCATTCTCTCTGTTTGTATTTATTATCATCCTAAAAGATCGCGCAGAGTCAAGATTGATATGGGGTGAATAAATTGTGAGGGGAATAATATGATATACAGGAGGGCCATCGGTTCATGCGGGTAATGCGAACCATTCGTTCACTTCAGGGATAGATTCCCCATGTTCCAATCGATCTGCCACCCTAATTTCTCAAAATATCGTGTGTTCCGACATTCCGTAAGATATATTCATCCCCCGCGATCGTAAAAGTTATCCGGTATCTCATTGTGACGCTGATTTCCCATCGTTCCTGTCCCTGCATCTTATGCAATCGGAGCGATGGATGCTTGGGGTTTTCCAACAGCAAGCGTAACTGCTTATCAACACGCCTTTTCATGTCCGGCGGCAGACCGGCGTATAAAGCGATGAAAGATTGGGTAAAACGGAGTTTCATTCTTCATTCGCTTCTTGGTGGAGATAAGCAAGGGCGTCGTTGGCGCTTTCAAAAGCCGGGCTCATTTCCCTACGCCGGGTATTCCGTTCCGACGCCCGCTCGTTCTTTTGCCATTCTTCAGTCCAAAAATAGGCTTGGTCTTTTGCAACGAGGCCTGCGTTAACCGCCACTTCGATTTCTCCGGCAGTGAGACCTTTGGAATTGAGCAGATCGTTTTGGATGCGTTCGATTTTGGCTTGGGCACGGGCGAGGATTTTTTGTTCGGCGGCGGTCAAACGGATCGCTCTGGCTTTATCGGCCAAGCGTTTGGGAGTAAGGATGATTTTGCCATTGTGAACCGCGGCATCCAATACATCGCCTACCTCCAGCCGCACCTCTTCAAATACCGGTTTCGGGATGGTGATTTGGTGTTTGGGGCTGACTCGAGTTATAGGCATCGCGTTCCTCTGATGGTATCTATTTTCTTTACTTCTTTACCAGTGTACCAAGACCTAAAAGCATTGTCAAATCAAGAAGTCCGCAATCGCTACACGTTTCCAGGATTCTTGTGGATCCAGGATTCGAATTGCCACAACCCATGCAAAAGGGGATGAGTGGTTATCCATTCATCCCCTTTTAACGTTCTCTCTGAAGACCGGGATCAAGTCGTTGTACCCAGATCTTTCCACTGCGAGGTTCCCAGTTTGAACTGGCGGGCGTCTCGGTTGTACATGGCCAGGCCGCCGAGAATGCCCATCAGCGTTCCCACCCGCGCCGTTTCCGCATTGCTGCGGGGTTGTTCGCCGTTGCGAATGTGATTGCCGAAGGCTTCGAGTTCATCGTAAGTTCCGTTATCCCAATCGAGGGATTTTTCCATGTACTTCTTTTTTTCTCCCATTTCCGGGCGGGGATAGAACATTCCGCCGGGCAGATCGAATCCCCCTTTATCGGTGTGAACCCAGAGTTTTTCTCCGGTAAATTCTTCGCAGCAGTTCATCAGATGCGTGTAGGTGAAGTTGACGTTGGGATCGAACCGGAAGATCAGCGAGGAGTGGTCTTCGGCGCAATGGACGGGGGG
>CAZFOX010000936.1:0-2066 GCA_964520565.1 uncultured bacterium
ATTGCGGCTATACAATGATACGGTTTGTCATGGCGAATTAAAAAATGATCTTGACAAGATATTTGACGCGATGATCGAAAAGGAGAAAATTGCATTGGATGAAACCAATGGACAAGAAGATTTTATGCGCTCTCGCGCCGGTTCGAAAGCACTTATACAAATTTTAATAGACAAAAAAGAAACCGAAACATCATTTAGTATACAGTAACGGAAGAAGGCACTATTCTTCGATAATTCACAAATCATTCATCGATGCAAAGAATCGCCTCGAAAATGGGTGTGAGGGAAAATACACTCATGGCGCAATAATTACAGCAAATACAGAACGATTGCGAATCAGGATAACCGAATAAATAGTACATTTAGGAATATTTGACTGCCCAATCTTACCGCAAGAAATAACCGACTCGACAATATCCGACAGTAAGATATACACCGGTTCCGGAGTTCAACTACCCATGTCCAAAAACATCCTCGTAACCATTTTACTTCTGTTCGTAACAGCAACTTTCTCCCATGCTCAGGATACGACTATTCCCGTCCAGGCCGATCGGGTGTTGCATGACCCGCTGTTTTCGAATCCCGCGCATTCGTTCCCTGTTATTGGACTATGAGAACGAAGCAATATCCCGCCGGCTCTATCGGCGTTCTTGTTTGACAACCAATCCATTGAGGGGATGGATTGCGGGGCAACAGCGGTAGTCTTATAGTGAATGTTCTTGGAAAAACCATTTCGTTTTAAGGAGGAGTCGTTTATGAATTTATTCCGTCTGTCCGTCGCATTGCTGGTTGTGAGTCTGGTTGGTTTTATGGGTTTATCCACCTTCTGTCCCGTTCACGCCGAGGAGACACCGGGGATTGAAAGCATGAAGACGCCCGAAGAAATCCAGGCGTTCCGCCTGGCCTATATCGAGAACTTTCACCGCACCGGCTTGAACACCACACTGGGAGACGCCCGCTTTTTGAGGATTTTGGTCGCGAGCGCGGGGAGCAAGCGGGGTATCGAAGTGGGGTCTGCCTCCGGATTCGGGGCGATCAACATGGGCATGGCCTTCGAGCGCAATGGTGGCAAGCTGATCACCGTCGATATCGATGCGCGTATGGTAGCTCTCACTCGCGAGCACATCCAGAAGATGGGATTGGAAAAATCGGTGGAGGCGGTGGAGGGCGATGCGCTGAAGGTACTTCCTGCGCTGGAAGGCGAGTTCGATTTCATTTTCATCGACGCGCTGAAGCAGGATTACCTGAAGTATTACAAGGCGGTTGAATCGAAGATGAAGCCCGGGTCGCTGATCGTGGCGGATAACGTGATCCAGTCCGCCGAAGCCATGCAGGATTTTCTTTCGTATATGGAAAAAAGCCCGGATTACGACATGCAGATCGTGCGCTCTTCGATGGACAAAAACGATGGCATGGCGGTAATTTATAAGCTGAAGTAAGATCGTTTTGATGGGACGAGGGGGCGCTGACGACGCTCCCTCGTCCTATAAACGCCGGATTATCCTTCCTTTATCGCGATTTTTCCCCCAATTATCTTGAACTTCCCGCATATAAATGTAGGAAACACACAGGTTTGCAGAATGTTATATTCGCACATTGGAAATATTTTTTTTTATTTTGCATATTTTCGATTGACAATAAATACTCAAGAGTGCGAAGTTCTCAAGCATTTGACATTTAAGTATAGTAAAAACAAATACTTGAGATGTTTCATGTGATATGGTTCAACGTTTGTGTAACTATCTGAATTATCAAGATTTACAAATTTATGTCAGTAGAACTTCGCACTCGTCAGTAAATATAACTTGTTGTTATTATGTCACCATCCATGATTGATTTGCGTATGACATTATTCTGGTAATCGGGATTCATCCAATAGTAGCAAAGCGTGAGGTGGGATTATGCGCAAACGACTCGTGTTGGGGTTCGCAGTCTGGGCGGTTCTGGGCGGTGGTTTCGGGTACGCGGCGGATGAAGGATCGCCGGTGGACCGCTACAAGCAGGATCGGACGGCCAAACGCGCCTACGAACGTTTTCTCTATGCCAAGGAAATGCTGGAGATTGAT
>CAZFOX010000937.1:0-1807 GCA_964520565.1 uncultured bacterium
CGCGCGCGACGAGCGATGAGATTGCTGCGCTCCGCTCGCAAGGACAGGGATGGGAGGGGGCTGGTAGGTTGTCCTCACCCTTTAAATCTTCACGGTTGGAATAGAACACCGTGATGGATCTCTCCCGGGGGTGAGGAGATCGGGTTGTTTTGTGGCGATAGTAGTCAGGGGGATGCAAGATGGTAGGTGCTTTGCGGGCGGGGACGCCCGCGCTCCATTCGATTGCTCTTTCGGGGGGAGCAGGCGAGACGCCTGAACTACTTTTAGTTACTATTCGGGAGGGGTGGGATTAAACGAACGATTTGGTATTTTTTTCCGGGAGGTTATTATGAACGATACGTCCTTATCGCGGCGCGCTTTTATTCGGACTGTTGGACTCACCGCCGCCGCACCGGTTTTTTTGACTTCGCGGGGAAATGCAGGAAATTCTTTCCCTAATATTGTTTTCATTTATGCAGACGATCTTGGATACGGCGATGTCAGCTGCAACGGCGCGGCGAAAATCCGGACACCGAACATCGACCGCATCGCTTCGCAGGGGGTGCGATTCACCCATGCGCACTCCCCGTCAGCCACCTGCACCCCGTCGCGATATGCCCTATTGACCGGCGAATATGCCTGGCGCAAAAAAGGAACCGGGGTTCTTCCCGGCGACGCCCGCCTGATCGTCGAACCGGGACGCCTGACGTTGCCATCCCTATTACAGAAAGCGGGATACCGGACAGGGGTTGTGGGCAAATGGCATCTGGGATTGGGCGATCAAAACCTCGACTGGAACGGCGATATCCAGCCCGGCCCGCAGGAAATCGGTTTCGACTATCATTTCCTGATCCCCGCTACCGGGGACCGCGTGCCCTGCGTGTACGTGGAGAACCGGCGGGTGGTTGGTCTCGATCCCAGCGATCCCATCCAGGTCAGTTTTAAGCAAAAAGTCGGTAATGAACCGACCGGGAAAGAGAATCCCGAACTGTTAAAAATGCATCCCAGCCACGGGCACAATCAGACGATTGTCAATGGTATCAGCCGCATCGGTTATATGAGCGGCGGGCAGAAGGCGCGCTGGGTGGATGAAGACATGGCTGACACGATTACCGGCAAGGCGAAGGAATTCATCCAAGCGAGCAAAGACCGCCCATTTTTCCTCTATTTCGCCACGCACGACATTCACGTTCCGCGCGTTCCCCATCCCCGCTTCGCTGGGAAAAGCGGGATGGGTCCCCGAGGCGATGCGATTCTACAATTGGACGCCTGCGTGGGCGAGATTCTGGACGAGTTGGAGCGATGGAACCTGCAGGATAACACCGTCGTGATCTTTACCAGCGATAACGGGCCGGTGGTGGACGATGGGTATAAGGACGATGCGGTGGAAAAACTGAACGATCATACGCCTTCCGGCCCGTTACGCGGCGGGAAGTACAGCGCCTTCGATGCCGGGACGCGCGTTCCGTTTCTCGTGCGCTGGCCCGGCGGGCCGCAAGGTGAGGAATCGAACGCGCTTGTCTGCCAGATCGACTTTCTGGCTTCGCTTGCCGCTCTGACCGGTCTGCCGCTGGGCGACGCCGCGCCCGATAGTTTCAACGTGCTGCCGACGCTGCGCGGCGAATCGAAGCAGGGACGCGACCATCTCGTGGAGCATGCCGGGGTTCTCTCGATCATTCGGGGAGACTGGAAATACATCGAGCCGGGAAAAGGCTCCAAAGTATCCGCCAATACTCATATCGAAACGGGACTGGATCCCAAACCGCAGTTGTATAACCTGAAGAACGATCTGGGGGAACGGAACAACCTAGCTGGGGAGCATCCGGAG
>CAZFOX010000937.1:1817-2062 GCA_964520565.1 uncultured bacterium
TCAAGGAACTGGCCGCCTTGCTGGAGAAAATCCGCAACGAGGGGCGTTCGCGTCCATTGGCCAAATAGCTATAAACAAACAGATTCGCAGGGCCAGCCCATTAAATCGGCGATTTTCTGGAGCACCCCGGCGTTGTGGCCGATGGATAGGGCTCCATGATGGGTCGGCCCGAGAGCAAACCACCGGTTTTGGAATTCGGCGACCGGGAGACTGAAACGAACCTGGGTCATGGTATTGCCGATACG
>CAZFOX010000938.1:0-2053 GCA_964520565.1 uncultured bacterium
CAATTCGATCCCGCTATCCAACAAAGCCGCCTGGGCGATCTGTTGAAATTCCGTTTTCCGGTCGGGAGAGACGCCGCTGCCAATAAAACCGTAAAAATGGTAGGGCGCAGGGCCATACTCGACAAATCCAACGTCGCGGACATTGAAACGGCACGGCCACGCCGAGGGAGAGAAAAGCGCTCCCACAGCGAAAGCGAGGAGGATAATGAGCAATCGAATCTGCATACGAACGACCATCTCTTTCGGATATTCTCGCCGGGATTTCTATATACCGCCGTTTCCCGGCGCGGCGTTCAGGCCGATTTGATAGCCGACCAGATCATTCGGAATCCCATGATAAAGAGGAGGATGGAAAAACCGATCTGCAAGGCTTTATTGGACAGGGAAGCGGCCAGAGAAGCGCCTATATTGGCGCCGATCAGCATGGTAACGCTCATGATGGCGATCACCCGCCAATCCATGTGAATGTCGGGATTCATGTGATAACGGATGGCACCCACGACCGACAGGACGATCATGACGGTCAGGCTGATGCCCTGCGCCTCTTTTTGCGGCATGGAGGCCAGAATCGTCAATACCGGCACCATCAGAATCCCCCCTCCGACGCCGAAGAGCGCTCCCAGAATTCCGGTCAACAATCCCAAAGCGAGATATAACGTTATGAAATTTCCCGATAGATCGGCCGGCATGCTACTGACTCCTTTGTCGAAATCTACCACCATGTTTATCTCGAATTGCATATTTCGCAACCGGCGCGCCGATGAATGCGGATTTTCCGAAATGTCATCGCATGCAGGTTATGCGATTCATCGAAAACCGTTGCACGAAACGATTCGCCCCAGCGATCCGCCAGGATATGGATGAAATCTTGTACCGTACTTCGATTTCGTGGCAAAAATCGGAACATTGGCGGCGAATGTAGGCGGAACAATCCACGGTTACGATCATCTTCCGGACTCTCCATATTGCCTTGTTTTTTCTATACCCCATTCACGGCAGCGGTGGCAGATTCTTCAACCGGTTCTTTTCCGGGCGATTCGATGATGCGCCCCTCTTTCAAAATCAGAATACGATCCGCCAGAGCCTTGGCTTCCTGGCCGCTGTGGGTGACGTGCAAAGCCGTCAGGGGATATCGGTTACGAATCGAGCGGAGTAAGACATACATTTCGTGGCGGGTATCTTCATCGAGCGCGCTGAGCGGTTCATCCAGGAGCAAAATGGAAGGATGGAAGGCCAATGCGCGTCCCAGGGCCACTCGCTGCGCTTCCCCGCCGCTAAGCCCCGCCGGTTTTCTCTGTAAAAGAGACTCGATGCCCAAGACCTGCGCCAGCTCGTGAACCCGCTCCTCGATGCTGGCGGTATTCCACTTTCGAATCCGCAAGGCGAAAGCCAGGTGGTCGTACACCGTCAGGGTGGAAAACAGCGCGCCATCCTGGGGAACGTATCCGATCCCCCGCTGGGCGGGTTTCAAGGCAGTGACGTCGCGTCCCATGATCTCGACGGTTCCCGATGCGGCGCGTTTTAATCCACAGATCGCTTCCAAAAGAGTGCTTTTTCCGCAGCCGGTTTTCCCCATTAAGACACCATAACAGCCGGATGGGATCAAGAAGGAGACCCCCTCCAATACGAACGAACCGGCGCGTACGCTCAGATTGTGAACCGCGATCATAATTTCACCATTTCGCCGGTGGGTTTTTCAATTCCGTAAAAACGGACAACCAATAATACCGCCACCGCGGCGAAGACCATGAGGAGAGAGACCGCCACCGCGGCTTCGATATTGCCCACGCTGAGTTCCAGAAAGACGGACGTGGAAAGCACTTCCGTGCGCATACGTGTAGCCCCGGCGAACACCAGCAGCGGGCCGAATTCCCCCATCGAACGCGCCCAGGCCAGCGTCGCCGCCGTCAATACCCCCCGGCGGGTTTCGGGCAATACCACCAGCCAGAATGCCTGCGCCCGGCTGCAACCCAGAGTCAACGCCACCCGTTCGCGGCGGGGGTTGATCTGATCGAATGTTGTACGCAGGGTGCGCACGGCGAAGGCGCAGGCC
>CAZFOX010000939.1:0-2048 GCA_964520565.1 uncultured bacterium
CTGCGAGTTTATCTCTCAGAACACCTTTTGAGCCTTGAAAGAATTTACTAAAACCCGAATGTCAAATATCTTTGACTAGGATTCATTAAAACCGCTTCCCATCATAGTCTACATGAAGCCTACCCGTTCTCCAAGTCAAAGCGCTAGCCGCTCCAAAAAGAACAAACCGGTTCGTGCATCGCGCCCAAAAAGGTAAAACGTACGATCGGGAAACCAGTCTTCAAGTTCATGATTTCTTTTGCCCAGATGCCAGGCGTATATCACATCCGCCCTGGACAGATCGGGTGGATTGCGTATCAGATCGCCCTGAGTCATATCGCCGCTGGGTGCCGCCACAAAAACCAACGCGTGATGAATATCCCGGCGTTCCACCAACCGGTAAAGAGTCCGGCGGACGTTGATTTGATGCGAATGAAAATAACCGTGATATCCAATTAACGCGGCATCGGCAACGATCAAGAGAATGCAAACCGAGGTTACGATCTGTTGGCGAAGAGTATTACGGAAAAAGAACAGACAGGCAGGGACGGCTAGAATTACAAGAAAACCCAGTGATTCGTAATAAAACCGGGGGCCGTATTGATTCCCTCCCCCGGAAGGATAAAAAAGATATCCAACCGGCAGCAACGCAGCCGATAGAGCGCAACAGAATAGCCAGCGCTCGCGGCGATAATACCAGGCGCCCCACAGGGCTAATAAAGGTAATCCAGGAAAAGTCCAGTCAAACAATCGGCCGATGTTCTGGAACAAAAACGTCAAACCATCGAGAAATGCAAATTGTTGAATCTCCACATAATCGAACACTCGGATTTCTCGTTCTCCGAATCCAAGCCATTCACTGGGTTGCAGAAACCGGGGAGGCATCCACCAATTCCCTGTAATTATTTGATTATTATAAAGATACAGAATAAATCCGGGCAGTAACCCTGCCAGGAAACCTCCCAGGAAGAGTTTTTTTTCAATGGAATGGCGGATCACGCTCATCCCTGGAACGATCAGGAGTAAAACCGTGGTATATTCTCGAATAGAAAAGGCCCAGGATGCCGCAATGCCTGCAAGAACCGCAAAGATAACGGATTCATGACGATCCCAAAGCATAAAGAACCAAACCGTCACTAAAACTCCCAATAAACAGGCAGGATGAGAAAAGTAAGAAGCACTGTTCAATAGAAAAAAAGGCGACAAAACCAGCAATCCGACAGACATCCAAGCATAACGGCGTCCGCCTATCATCCACCCGACTGCAAAGAGAACAAATACCGTCAAACCGCCGATGGCTGGATTGATCCATTCCACGCCTCCCCAGCGAACGCCCAAGGACAGAATCAGAGGCCAACCGGGAGGAAAGAGGGAAAAAACTTTATTGTTATGAGTGAGAATAAAAAAAGGGGAGAGAAATTCTTGTTTTGGATGAGCTTCGGAATAGAATCGTCCTTGCGCAAATAACTGCGCCTGAAAGAGATAGGCATGTTCGTCGGCGGAATTTGCAAATCCTTGAAAAAGATATTGCCCAATCCCATATGCTGTCACAACTACAATAATCGACACACCAGCCAACCGAACCGCATCGGTGCTTGTCCATGCTGAATCATCCCTAACGATCGTCCGTTCCCAGGACAGATTGTCAAAATTCAAGGGCTCATTCCCCATCCCTGCGTAATGCGCTTTGGTTTCATTCTATAAATCGACGGAATAAAAAACCTACACTTTCTTTTTATTTATACAACGTTCGTAGAGTCCTTCAAACCGCCGGGTCATACGATCCGCGGAAAAATGATGGAGAATCCGTTCCCGGCCGGCCAGCCCCATTTTTTGACGTAATTCACGCGTTTCGATCAATCGGATTAAAGAATGGCAAAGATCGTCCAAATTGCCGGGTTCGCAGAGAAAACCGGTTTCCCCTGCCGACACCACTTCGGGAATTCCACCCGCTCGAGCCGCTACGACCGGTAATCCCGCATACATAGCCTCCATCACCGATACGGGTTGTCCTTCCACCTCCGAGGGAAGAGCGAAAATATCCATCCCGCGAAGCAATCGAGAGACAT
>CAZFOX010000940.1:0-2046 GCA_964520565.1 uncultured bacterium
CCGAATTTCGGAAGGATTCTTCCAATCGACACTTTTTCGAACATGACCGGGAACAACCATTTACAAACCATCCAACAACTATTCGATGACTACGCCGAGGGATTCAATTCGATCTACGGGGATTCGCGCAATTGCTTTCAGCGCTGGATCGACCGGCGGTTCCGGCAAAGCATGCGGCTTCGATTCGAACGGACGGTAGCATCCTGCCAGCCGCTTGAGGGTAAACGGATTCTGGACGTCGGATGCGGGCCGGGTCAATATTCCGTCTTCCTGGCCCAGCATGGCGCGCGGGAGATTATCGGCATCGACATCGCTCCCCGAATGATCGAACTGGCGCAGGAATTCGCCCGCGAAAAAGAAGTGGCGGATCGATGTACGTTTCTGGAATGCGATGTCATGAATTATGGGGGTACCGAGCGTTTCGATTACACCATCGTGATGGGCGTGATGGATTATATCCTCGAACCGAAGCCGTTTTTGCAGCGGTTGATTTCCCTGACTCAGGATCGCATCCTCCTGAGTTTTCCAAACGATCTCGGCATTCTCGCCCGGCAGCGCCGGTGGCGTTACAAACGATTTTCTGGATGCGTCTTAAATATGTATTCCCGGGAAAAACTAGTTTCCCTGCTGGAAGAAACAGTCCCCCATCGCTATTCTCTGCAGCCCATCGCACGCGATTATTTTGTGACGATTCAATGCAACGTTTCTTCCCCACAGAATTTGGACACCGCAAGCGGTTTATAATTCACTTCCATCAATCGTGTCCTGGTTGGATCTATAAGGCCTGCCGGTTTACCATTCATCTCAATCCGGCAGATCGCGGATAAGTGGATTCTTACTCACCCCATCATCCCGAATGACCCTGTTCCCCCGGGGTAAAACGGTAAATATCGCCTTCCGATACCAGACCGTTGCTGGTGTTGTAAGGGAAAAGCCCCCATTGCGATCCAATGTCCTCGTGTTTGTCCGGCCCCGAACTGACGGTCAGCATATGCGAACCGCTTTTAACGGCGTTCAGAACCGGTGGTCCTCCCCATGTCCATCCCGCTTTAACCACCTCGTAGACATTCCATCCGGGATACCAGTGTTGATGCGCTTCACGCTGAATATCGCTCTTGATTGTGAATACATCCTCCGGAATGGTACTCATATAGGCAATGGGTGTTGTTATTCTTGGATAAATATAGTAAGACTCCCACATGGTCCCGCCGCCGAATGGATACGTATTGTTATCCAACTGGTACATTTCGAATCCGGAGGAGAGCGACTTCATGTCGCTATAACAACGCGCTACTTTGGCCCGCGTTTGCGCGTTCAGAAAATTGGGAACCGCAATAGCCGCCAGGATTCCGATAATCGCCACGACGATCAACAACTCGATCAGAGTAAAACCTTTTTTCCAATCCATGATGCCTTTCTCCAAGAGGTTAGATACCTCTCCGAAATCTTCCAAGTACAAAGACATTTCAAAGAAACCTCTTCCAATTTTAGATTCTCTTTATCATCCATTATACCCCCCAAAGAAAATTTTCCATTGCGAATTGAAATATTGGTTGCACTCTCTCGTATTAGTCTACAAGAAAGCCCAGCACCCCTCACAAGGAGAAAACTAATCATGACCGCTCGTACCCCATTTCTATTCAAGACCGCGCTGGCCCTGACCTGTGTCGCGATTCTCGCCATCGCCGCCATCCTTCCCGTCCAGGCGGAACCCGATCCCGAAACAACGCTCTTGCGCGTGGAATTCCAGGACAACCACGGAGAAACCGTTAAAATCTCTGTTCCCCTCGGGCTGATTGATGCCATTTACGCCGTTATGCCCAAGGAGATCCACGAAGCATGCGTCGAATTGGATCTGACTCCCGAAATGATTTACAAGGAACTGGCCACTCTGAATGGCGAAGACCTGGTGCGCATGACCGGGGAAGAGCAAGTGCGCGTCTGGTTTGAAACTATCACGGATGAGACGAAAAACGACATCAATTTCGTTACGGTTTTTGTGAAGGAAGGCAATGAAAAAGGCCACGAGATTCACGTCAAGGTTCC
>CAZFOX010000941.1:0-2043 GCA_964520565.1 uncultured bacterium
TCGGCGCGTAGCGATTGGCGGTTGGATCGTATTGAAAACAGGTAAGGATAAAGTGATCCAGCGTGCTGCCAATTTGACCGTTGGACGCCTCCACCAACGACAGCCGCAAAGTTTGTGGATCGAACTGAATTCCGTGAAGGTAACGAGATATACGCCCGTCCGGCGTCAATAGAATCAACACGGCGGGATGCGCGTACTCCTTTCGCGATTCCACCCATTTATAATGAAATCCAACGGCATCGGTGATTCGATGAATATCCTCGTCTTTCCCTACCAGGTAATGCCACCCCCCGTCCATTCCGATTCGGCCATATTGTTTCAACATGTTCTGTTTCTTCAGTTTGGCCAGATTCGGCGTTTCCAGCGAATCGATGCTGAGGGTAACGACGTCGAAATCGGTACCCACATTGAGCGGTATCGCCTGTAGACTCTCCAACAGGCCATCCCAGATCAGGCCGCAAAGCATGGGGCAACTGAAATAGGCAAGATTCAATATCACGGGTTTGCCGTTCTGGATTAAATCGCCAAACCGGACTGTTTTCCCTTCAGCTGTGGTGAATGGAACGTCCAGTGGAACTTGGCCGTTCAGGCGTTCCTCCACACCAACGCCCTTCATCTCGTCCGGTTCGATATTGTCCTGGGCATGGAGATGTGTAGAAAATACAGAAAGAGCAAAAGCAAACGCCCAATAGGTAACAGAAGCCCGTACCCGCCGCAATGCGTGGGAATTCATGGCCTATCTCCGATCTCGTGGGGAATCCGGATTACCGGTGATCCTTAACGACTCGATCCATGGCGACCTGGATGGGAATAGCGACCGTTCCGCTGGCCTCATTCACCCATCGATAGGCATTCAGTTTTTCCTGTTGTTCCAAAAGAGCCCTGGTGAGTTCTGCAGGTTTTTGCGAGAGAACCTTGGCGTTGAATTCCACCTCCTGAAAGGTGTAATAAACAACCTGCATGCCGATGATGAGAACGAAAAGAAGTATAGCCGATAAAAAACCAATCAAGACGATGGTGGGGGTATTTAGATCGTCGCGGTTGGTTTCTGAATAACGAATGTCGGTTGGATCCGCCATAGGGATCACCTCGCTACGCATTCTCAAAGGTTAACGATTCGCCCAATCGCGGATCGCGCAGGGGAATCAGGGAATGGCCGCGGGCTATGCGCGTCAGTACCGACACATAAAGCCCCCCGATTCCTAGCAGGCAACCCAGATCGGCAAAGTGAAACGGGATCTGTCCCGGATTGAATGACGGGGAGACCAGCCAGTATAGATCGATCCAGTGCATGGCTAGTATCCATACCGCCCACGCCATCAGAATGGCTTTACGCCGTTTGGGATAACGAGACATCAAACCGAGGAAGGGAATGATGAACTGTCCGAACAGCAGAATCAACGATACCCACAGCCATTGGCCTTCCTGTCTTTTATAATACCAGACGGTTTCCTCGGGAATGTTGCCATACCAGATGAGAAGATATTGAGAGAATGCAATATAAGCCCAAAAGAAAGTAAAACCGAAAAGAAATTTCCCCAGGTCGTGGTAATGTTCGATGGTGATCGCATGGACCAGGCGTCCACTGCGTTGTAACAGGTAACACAAAACGGTCAATAACGCGATGAATCCCAGAACGCCACCGCTAAAATAGTACACGCCGAATATCGTGCTGTACCAGTGTGCCTCCAGCGACATCAACCAATCGAAAGCGGCAAAGCTGATCGTAAAGGCAAAAAGGATCATCGAGAGAGCGCTGACTCGCTCCAGTCGGCGGGTAATTTCAGGATCGCCGCTTGCGTCCTGCTGAAGCGAACGGGTCAACAAATAGCGGGATACAATCCACCAGACCGCCAGATAGAAAACGGCGCGAACCAGGAAAAACGCGGTATTCAAATACGGCGCCTTCGCATGTAATATTTTGTCGCCTGCCACCGCTTCAGAATCCATCCAATGATAGAGATGTTCGATACCGAAAAGCAAAGGAACGAAAAGAATAGCGAAGAGGGGCATCGCCGCCGCGACGATTTCCGCGATGCGCCG
>CAZFOX010000942.1:0-2038 GCA_964520565.1 uncultured bacterium
GAATTCCCCCGGCGCTTTGCCATTTTTCCCAAATATCCGTACCAATTCGCCTTCTTCCGTATAAACCACGATCCGATGGTTGGCGGCGTCGGCAATATAAAGCAAGCCGTCCGGCCCGCGTTCGATACCCATCGGGCGGTTCAACTGGTTTTCCCCTTCGCCGTGATCTCCCCAACCGAATCCCAGGTATTGCCCTTCGCGGGAAAACTTCAATAAATCGCCCTTGGAACTAAAACAGATGCCGGTTGGATAAACGAACCGTCCTGCCTCTTCCCCGTATTCGCCAAACGAGTTCAGTAACTCGCCCTGGGGATTGTAATGCAGAATGCGCGAGTTGTGCGTGTCGGGTATCCACACATCGCCGGTTTCGTCGAGAGTGAGGCTGGTAGGCGTTCCGTTGTCGTTAGGAATGATACGCCATTCGAGCAGGTACTTCCCCGTAAGGTCGAATTTCTGCACACGCCCCAGGCGATCGATAACGTATATCAAACCCTGCCGGGCTTCGATGGCGCGGGGCGCGGCGAAGCGCCCGGGCTGGCTGCCCCGCGACCCCCAGGTAAGCGTGGTATTCTCCGCCTCCCGATTCGAACATCCACTCAGGATGAATCCAATCAAGGCGGCAGCAAGAAAACACTGTTTCATCAACGATCCTCGAATAAGGCCGGTGCATGCAGAACGCTCAGAGAAACGCACTGGCCGGGAGAAAGTTCCGCCTCCGATATTCCTTCCACAACTTCCTTGTTATAACGCGCTCGCAATCGAAAATGCCGCAATTCCGGCCAACAAAATTCCACAACGGCATTTCCACCGGGATCGGACATGGCCAGGATATCCTGCGGGAACCAGGCGGCGGCCACCGGATCGCGTATCTCTTCCCGGAAAGGCCAGCGTCCCAACGAGGATACCGCCACACCATCTTCAATCCGCACGGTAAAAAAATTCCGGTATCCCAGAAGCCGCGCCGCCAGCCGGTTGCAGGGCTGCCGCAAAACATCACAAAGAAGGCCTTGTTGTAAGATTTGACCGTCCACCAACATCGCCAGCCGGTCTCCCAATGCGAAGGCTTCGTCCAGTTGGTGAGTCACCAGCAAAACGGATCGATCCGGATGCCGGCAGTCCGCCAGGCAGGCGATCAACTCCTCACGCGCCGGGCCATCCAGGCTGGAGAGCGGTTCGTCCAATAAGAGAATCTCTGGACTTGCGGCAAGAGCTCGGGCCAGGGCAAGCCGTTTCTTTTCTCCGCCGGATAAATTGACGGGATACCGGTTCGCCAGATCGGTTAAACCGTAACGGGAAAGATAGTCCATAGCATTGATTGTATCCGGCATGCGTTCCTCGCGTTGCGAGTTCGCTGCGACATCAATATGCTCGCGAACCGTCAGCGCGGGCCAGAGCGCGTCGTCCTGAAAACAGAATCCCACCCGCCGTTTTCGCGGGGGAAGGAATATCTCCGGAGAAGAAAATACCCGGTCTCCCATCCGGATTACCCCTGTATCCGGTTTTTCCAAACCGGCAATGAGCCGCAGGCAGGTGGTTTTTCCCGCGCCGGAAGGCCCGAATAAAACAGTGATCTGCCCGAAAGGCGCGTCCAAACAAACGTCGCGAAGGATCGTTCGACCAGCGCGTTTCAGTGAAACCGACTGGAAAAAGAGTCCTGGTTGGATCGTCAAATGAGACTCACTCCTGAGATTTTTTCACCTGGCTTCCCCAAGCGGAAATCATCCAGGCCATCGACACGATCGCGGCGGGCGCAAGCAGGAGTAGAAACCCGATGGCGGCCGTTCTTGCATCGCTTCCGTAATGCAGAAGGTTGAAATACTCCACCGCTAGAGAATCCCCGCCGGGAGGATGCAGCAGAATCGTGATCGCCACATCCCCCCACAATAATAGCGCCGTTACAATAACGCCGAACGAAGCGGGACGAATCAAAGCGGGGATATAAAGACGCCGGAAACGAGCCCAGCGGCCAAGAGGCAACAACATCTCATATTCCCGCTGCCGCTCTCCATAAGCGCGCCACACAAGAACGCCCACGATG
>CAZFOX010000943.1:0-2036 GCA_964520565.1 uncultured bacterium
TTGCAGGATGGGGACGCCCGTATCCAGCAAGGTTCCAAATGTTCGTGCAAAACGGGCAATGGCCGATTTCTGCACGATGACGCCGAAAATCGGCAACCTCAATTTCACCCGGTCGAGAATATACCGCCCCTGTCCACTTCGGTTCATGAGCGTGAAAAACACAATGATTCCGGCGATAATCAGGAGTGGAATATACCAATAAAGCACCAGTCCGTCGCTAAAGTCGACCAGCCACTGGGTGAGTGTGGGAAGTTTTCCCCCCAGCCCCTCGAACATGGAGGCGAATTTGGGAACCACGAAGATCAAAATAATGGCCACGACCGAGAGAGCGATGGTGATAACCACAAGCGGGTACCACATCGCGCCCTTGACCTTGGAACGCACCGCCTGGGCTTTTTCCTGAAAGAGGGCCAAACGGTCGAGAACTTGTTCCAGCGCGCCGCCGATCTCTCCGGCTTTAATCATGTTGACGTAAAGCCGGTTGAAAATCTTGGGAAACTTGGCCATCGCTTCCGAGAGAGTGCTGCCTCCCTCGACCGATTCCACGATTCCATCCAGCGCGTCCTTCAGGTTTCGGTCTTCCACCTGTTCCTGTAAAATCTGGAGACTGCGCAGGAGCGGCAAACCCGCTCCGATCAATGTCGCTAACTGACGGGAAAACGCGGATAAATTTTTCAGAGGCACTCTGCCACGCGAGAGGATTTTTCCCATCATCCGTACGATGGGAAGATCCATCAGGTCGACCTGGCCGACGCTGCTTTTTTGTCGGTTGACCTGGGTTACGTAATACCCCATGCTGCGCAACCGTTCGACGACCGCTTCTTCTCCCGTCGCCTCGATTGAGCCCTTGATCTCTTTACCGCCTTTATCCAGCGCTTTATAGCTGTATGTCGGCATACTTCATCTCCCACCCGCGTCCGCCCATAGCCATTTCATCGCTTCCTCCGGCGGATCATCGGGTTTTGGAATGGAAAAAAATACGATTCTGCTCTCTAAATAGTATAAGAAATTGGTACCTATCGTCAATGCGTAACCGAGACCCGGATACGAATTGCACAAGATGAAAGAACAAATCCCTTCCCCCATACTCCATTATATCTGTTGAATTGAAGCGATGGAATCAATTTCGATCTTTCATCTTTTATAAATATAGCCTTTTTTCATTCAAAATGCGAGAATGAGAGATAGTAAATCCCCAACATTCCCGGAGAGAACGATGTTACGAACTCGAATTTTGACAAATTGTTACGCTCTGATTCTGCTCGGCGCTCCGGTTTTCACGTTGAATGGCTTTTGCGATTCTCAAAAACCTCTCTTTTCGTCCCCACTCGATAGCGTGGTTCATTTCAGCCCCGCCTCGACAGGCATCTATCTGGGAAGTCCTTCTCTTGTGCGATTGCCCAATGGAGATTTATTGGCTTCGATGGATATGTTCGGCCCTCATGCGCCATTGACTCCCGAAAAACAGGAAAAGATGGGACTGATCTTCCGTTCCGTGGATGACGGACAAACCTGGCGTTTCCTGGCAGAGATTCCCGGATGCCATTGGGCTAATCTCTTCGTGCATCGGGGCGTTCTCTATTTGCTCGGTTGTTCAACCGAATACGGCTCGATCGCGATCCGGAAAAGCGAAGACAACGGCCAGACCTGGACGCAACCCATGGATGCCAAAACCGGTCTACTGTTTCCCGCCGGGCCAGGCCGGACGCCTCCCAACTACCATGGCGCGCCGATGCCCGTCATCGAACATGGCGGGCGTCTCTTCCGGGCGTTTGAAAACAACGTGGAGCGCCTCTGGCCGCAGGGATTCCGGGCGGCGGTGATTTCCGCTCCCGCCGACGCCGATCTGCTCGATGCTTCTTCCTGGACGATGAGCGAGGAACTGGCTTACGATCCCGACAGCGATCCACCCGAATTCGCGCGGGACGCCGAACATCTTCCCGGCGGCAAGGCGGCGGGATGGCTGGAAGGCAATATGGTCGTCGGTCCCGATGGATTTCTTTATAATATCCTGCGGGTTAATTCTTTACCGGTCG
>CAZFOX010000944.1:0-2025 GCA_964520565.1 uncultured bacterium
TGAAAATAACGTTCCGGCTTTTTTGAAACGCGAAAACGAACGCAATTTTTAGTACTATTCTAATTCATACACCTATATCATCTATCAAGCCCCTCCACGATGAAACGCGGGATTTCATGCATTCGTTTTAGCCAATAAAAAAGGGAACGGATTTTGTTCCGTTCCCTTTGATTCGTCTCAATTTATAGGTTGGCTTACCGGCCGCCGGGATTTACTTCGGCGACGGTTCCGGTTTTGACCTGGCTGGGAAGCACGGGATTTTTAATGTTGCATCCGCCTATGGAATTGCCGATGCCGTAACGCCCGCGCATGGATTCCAACCGCTGCACCTGATCGGACGAGAAGAGATTGACCTGTCCCAGCTGAATGGACGCCAGCAGGATGCGGGCGAAATGTTCCATGGTTTCCATACGGTAGTACGCCTGCATCAGGCTGTCGCCCCACGAGAGAGCGCCGTGATTGGCCAGCAGTACGGCGGCGCTGTCCTTCACGTGCGGTGCGATGGATTGGGGAATCTCATCCGTGGAGGGAAGTCCGTAGGGAACGCAGGGAATGCGTCCCATCGCCAGTACTACCTCCGGCAGCAGGCATTGATCGAGCGAGATGCCCGCCACGGCGAAAGCCGTCGCTATCGGGGGGTGGGCGTGGCAGACCGCATTGACATCGGGACGTTCCTTATAGACGTACAGGTGCATCTTGATTTCCGAGGACGGTGGCAGAGGGCCGCCGGAACGTTTGCGTCCTTCGGCGTCCACCACGATCAGGTCGGAAACATCCATAAATCCTTTGCTGACGCCGGTGGGTGTACAGACGAATTCATCGTTCGAGATCCGGCAGGAGATGTTTCCATCGTTGGCCGCCACCCATTCCTTGGTCCACATGCGGCGTCCGATTTCAACGATCTGATTTTTCGCTTCGTAGGCATTCATACGCGTGTCTTTCTATGGGTTTGCTTGAGTTGGAGATGAAACTTGCGCCCCGGACGTGGCGGATCGTATGGCGGATTTCCCGGCAAAAGGATCGCCAAAACGGATCGGATTCATTGTACCCTTTTCGATCAAATCTTCTACCCGGTTCCTGCCCGTGATTGGATCGGGGCGGATCTGGTTTTCCCATTCGGGGAATTCGGAAAGTTGGTAATAGCGGTATTTAGCCAGCGGCCCGCGAGTGCGATCCGGGAACGGCCCTCCACAACTGCGGATGAAAAGAAAGCAACTCAGCCAGATAAACAAAATGGCGGAAATCCCGCCGCAGATATATTTAATTATATGAAAATGATTCTTGTATATAGGTTCAGTGGCCATAGATTGTTTCCGTTTCTATCGATCCGACGCACTATGCAACGATTAGGATGGCGAGAAGTGACGCGAAAATCAAGGCGGGGCGGAAAAAAGCCGATCGATCCAGGACCTCCGAAGGAAAAAAGATAGAATCCGCTTCATAACAATGCCGGATACGAAATAAGGCAAGATTATTACAGCGGGACAGCTTCCCCAGGAACGGTGGAGTGATAGGATAGGTTTTTGCTATCCGAGTGGTTTGCTCATCGTGGAATACACATGAATTGAATACGATATCGGCTAAATCAACTGCCGGTTGAATGAACGAGCCATCATGAACTTGCCCAATCTCGTCACAATGATGCGCCTCTTGTTGGTGCCCAGTTTTTTTCTGGCGATGTATTATTATTTTGCCGGGCAGGCCGATTTATTGGCCGGGGCGAGAATTATTCTGATCTTCATTGTATTCAGCGATTTCTTGGATGGTTACCTGGCGCGATTACGGGGAGAAACAACGGCATTAGGCAGCGTTCTCGATCCATTGACCGATAAACTGTTCGTTACAGCATCCTTTATTTTACTGGCGGTCTATAACCGGATTCCACCCTGGCTGACGATTATTGTAGTTACGAAAGATATCCTGGTCAGTATCGGATGGTGCGTCATGGCGGTTCTCTTCCAGAAAGTGGATGTCTCTCCCTCTTTTCTGGGGAAACTCTGTACGGCATTGCAATATGGAACCGTT
>CAZFOX010000945.1:0-2023 GCA_964520565.1 uncultured bacterium
GCGATAAATCCCAGGGGGCTTGGGGGACAGCGTCCCCCAACTACACCCACTCTATCCAGCGAAGAACCTCACGCCGTTGGGTATTACCGGTTTTCTTGGCGGGGACTTTATTAATTTTTGTATCTGGGACATTTGAATTGTCCAGTCATAAAATAGTTTATCCTATTGGTACATTGCTATTTGCCTGGTTTGTCCCGATGATATGCTGCATGGGGTGGCGTTATTATGCAATGGAACATCGATTCCACCGTTTGTATAAATACATGGTGCAATGGTCGAACCGAAAATTAGCTCATCATCTATTGTACCACCCGGAAACGTTTAAGACGAATGGGGAAAAAAAAGTCGCTACCGTTTTGTTTTCTGATATACGAGGTTTTACGACTATATCACAACAAATGGATCCTCATCCCTTAATTCAGCAATTAAATACTTATTTTGATTGCATGTGCAAATGCATTGTGGAACAGGATGGCGTCATTATCAGTTTTTTAGGCGATGGGATTATGGCAGTATTTGGAGCGATTCATGCTTCGGACAAAAAAGAAAAAAATCCATCCTGGCATGCAGAAGCTGCCTGCCGGTCGGCATTGGCCATGGTCGAGGAAATGAATTCATTCAATCGAAATCGAAAAAAACAAGGTCTTTCTTCCTGGGAGATCGGTGTTGGTATTCATATAGACGAAGTGGTAGTTGGTTTCCTGGGTTCGGTGGATCGTCATTCATTCTCCTGCATTGGCGATGGTGTAAATGTTGCCTCTCGCGTGCAGGATACCTGCAAAGATCAGCGCGTTAAGGATCAAATGACGTCCTATGGAAGTCCGCCCGTAACAATTCTCTTGACTCAGGAAGTTCGGGATTTACTAAGCCAATCATTTACCTGTCTCGAACTGGGATATTTCAATATCCGGGGACGAACAGGACAAAAGCAACTGTACGCGCTGATCAATACTCCATCCAAAGAATAAAACAAGAATAACAGATTTTTATCGAAAAATGCCCCATGTTCCAATCTTGGTATTCAGAGGAGTTGGCGTCGGTGTAGGTAAAGTATCGTCTACGGTGATTGTCAAACTGGCAGGACTACCGGAGTTATCCGAACGATCCTGCAGGAGTATGCTCAGAGTATAATCGCCATTGTAATCCAAGGCTTTTGCTGGATCGTTGAACAGGGAAACCGGGAAATTCGGTACATTGATTTCAAATCCCGATTCGCCGATGGGAATGATGGGAACGGTAACGCTGCGCACCTCTTCTCCCGCCGGTGTGGAAATCGTTTTTTGAACGAGCGATGTAATCAATACCCGCGATGAATCCAGCGATTCATCGCGCACGGCGCCTGTTACATCATATACTTCTCCTAGCGCCATTGTTGAAGAACGAGGTAGACCGATGATCACGGGTTCGAGATTATCGCCGAGCATTTGTCCCTTGGGGACATAGGGAGAACCTAACCGGAGTTCAGCAAATGAAGAAGAAAGTTCACTGGGTTTCGGAATGGGTTGTTGCAGGATGAATTGCTCTTCCTTATCATTAACGATAAATGTTTGTGCGTTGATGATTTCCCGACTGCTTGTTTCCTAAGCGTCTTTGACTGTGTAACCCTTCAAAAATCGATCGAAGAAAAAGTCGGTAAATGAAAAAGGTTGTCCATCGATATAATCGCCGAAAAACAACATATTTTTCTCGCTGCTGGCGATCATATCCAGATTGTCGCCGAAAGAAAGAGAGTTTTGATGAAGCGTCTCCCGGAAATTATTCCAGTATTTTCCTGAGAAAGGTGCATCCATAACGATCAATGTTTTTCGATTGGCATTGTACAGGCGATCTTTTAGCAAATCGAATAGATACTGAGGCCGAAGTTTCTTTTCTTCCTCATTGTTTCCACCCGATAATTGAAATACATACCCCGCTTCATCGCAATGCCCGACCAGATAAAGAATCAGTAAATCGAGATCCTTTGCATCCTCGATGGCTTTTTTTTAACTCCGCATACGATGTCAGCGTTCCATCCTGGGGTTTT
>CAZFOX010000946.1:0-2021 GCA_964520565.1 uncultured bacterium
GAAACATTGCGCGTGGCGGTAACCGCCAGCCTGGTCGGGCAATCGCTGGAAGGTTTAGACGACCTGCTGGGTATGCCCTACGGCTGCGGCGAACAGAATATGATCTTCCTCGCGCCGGATATCGAAGTGCTTCGTTATCTGAAAGCCAGCGGACAACTGAACCCCGAAGTTCGCGCCAAGGCCGAACATTTCATCACCACCGGCTACCAACGAGAGCTCACTTATCGGCACGACGACGGTTCTTTCTCCGCCTTCGGCATGCAGGATGAGAGTGGTAGTTTATGGCTGACGGCGTTTGTGCTCTCCACGTTCAGCAACGCGCGCGAAGTTCGCACCATCGATGAAACCGTGCTTTCACAAGCCGCGCAGTGGATTCTCAGCCATCAACGTACTGATGGTTCCTGGGATCCGGTCGGTTTCGTGATTCACCAGGAAATGGTGGGTGGCTTGAATGGCAATCTGGCGCTGACCGCCTTTGTAACCAACGCGCTGCTGGAATACGGTTCCGCCGATCCGGTGGGTGTGCAAAAAGCCATCGCTTATCTGGAAAGCCAGATTCAGAATGAGAAGGCCGATTCCTACGCCCTGGCCCAGATTTCCTACGCTCTGGTAAAGGCGGGAAGTTCCAAAGCCGATAGCGCGCTCGATCAATTGCTGAAACAGGCCTCGGCCGATTCTAACGGAATGTATTGGGAACCGCATTCCATCGAATCCACCGGCTATGCGGCGATGGCACTGGCCTTGAAGAACCGCATCGAAGCTCAATCCGCTCTTCAATGGCTGGCGGCGCAGCGTAACAGCCTGGGTGGATTCGGTTCTACGCAGGATACCGTCGTGGCGTTCAAAGCCCTCACCGCCGCCGCCGCGCAACAGTCGCGCGATTTGGATGCCTCCGTCGATGTAATCGTCAATGGAGAAACAGTCCATACGTTCTCGCTTACCACGGATAACTTTGACGTTTTGCAGATGCTGGAGCTGAAACCGGCCGATCGCGTTTCCCTGAAGATGTCGGGAACCGGCACGGTGATGTATCAGGTCGTGCATGGATTCAACATTCCTTCGTTCGCCGAACCGGCCGGAAAAGACATGATGCTGAAGGTCGTCTATTCTTCCGAACACGTGGCGGTGGACGACATTGTCGATGTGAACGTAACCGTCGATTACCTGGGAATGGAAAAAGAAACCGGCATGGCCATCGTGGATGTTTCCATTCCAACCGGTTTCAGCGTCGTGCCGGAATCGCTCGACCGCGTACGGGAAATGAAGATCATTAAGCGCGTCGAACAAGCCGGGCGGAAAGTGGTCTTTTACGTGGATCACTTCACTAGCGGAGAGACGTTAGAGTTCGCCTTCCAGGTGAAAGCCCTCTTCCCGGTGAAAGCCGACAGCGGGACTTCTGCCGCCTATCTGTATTACAATACCGGCATCCGAGCGGAAACCGGCGGAGATATTTTGAAGATCGAATAAACCTCGTCTCCAAGGATGTCCTATAAAAAAGAGGCCGGTGTGCTTGATAGCGCTCCGGCCTCTTGACGTTTGGGTACTTATAGCCAATATAGCCAAAATCGTCAATCGAAGATCGTCATTGCGAACGAAGTGAAGCAATCCGGTTGATCGAGAACAGTCGAATAGTTTTGGCGTTGTTTTTCCATCTTACGAAAATCGGGCCGGTTTCAACCGGGACAGAAAAGAAGACCTGCGGTATACTTTCCACCATTATGCCCCGAATCGACCTGCTCGACGTATATCAAACCTTGCTCGATCGTTTCGGCCACCGTCATTGGTGGCCGGGCGATACGCCCTTTGAAATCTGCGTGGGCGCGATTCTGACCCAGAACACCAATTGGAAAAACGTCCAGCGCGCCATTGCCAATCTCAAACAGGCCGGGGTTCTCTCATACAAAAAGATGCACGATATTCCGGTTGAGTCATTAGCGGAACTCATCCGCCCTTCCGGTTATTTCAACCAGAAAGCCAAAAAACTAAAAGCGTTTCTCGAATTCCTGGCGCGGGATTATAAA
>CAZFOX010000947.1:0-2021 GCA_964520565.1 uncultured bacterium
CAATCCTCGTATCACTGTTTTTTGCCCGGAACCGCCAGTCGATACGCCGCGCTGGAACGTACAAAACCTGGGCGAATTAACACTGGAACGTCTGGAATTCTGCTTTCGTTCCGGGAAAGCGAATGCACAAAAACCGCTTTGGATCGTCGCTCCGGTGACGGGAACTTTACTGATCGACGTCCAGGCGTCGTCCGAACTCCCCGCTCTCTCCCAGCGCATGGCAAAGTTGGGAACCGAGACGGCATTCAACGTATTGGCGCAGGTCAACCAATTGCGCGGCCAGGGGCGGGATATCGTTTCGTTCGGCCTGGGCGAACCGGATTTCGATACGCCTTCGCATATCCGCGAAGCCGCCAAACGGGCGCTCGACGGGGGATACACGCATTACGGCCCCAGTGCGGGGCTTCCCGAACTGCGCCAGGCCATCGCTCAATATATTCAACGTACCCGCCGTATTCCCGTCGATCCCGATGAAATCGTCGTCACGCCGGGCGCGAAACCGATCGTCTTCGATGTCATGATGGCGCTGCTCAATCCCGGCGATGAGGTTCTCTATCCCAATCCTGGGTATCCCATCTACGAATCGGTGGCCGACTGGATAGGCGCCCGGGCGGTTCCTTTGCCGCTTCTGGAATCGCAGAACTGGAATTTCTCTGTCGACCGGCTGGTTCACCTCATCAATCCCCGGACGCGTATGATCGTGATCAACACGCCCGGTAATCCCACTGGAACCCTCCTGGGTGAAAGCGAACTGCGTGAAATCGCCCGCCTGGCTGTCGATCGCAATCTCTGGGTGATTGCCGACGAAGTCTATTCGCAGATTGTGTTCGACAGTGAATTCCATTCCATCGTCAGCGCGCCCGGCATGAAGGAACGCACGATCCTCATCGATGGATTCTCCAAAACTTACGCCATGACCGGCTGGCGGCTGGGCTATGGTGTGATGAACCGGACGCTCGCCGAACAGGTCGCTCGGATCGAAACCAACATCGACAGCTGCACGTGCACCTTCTCGCAGATCGCCGGAACCCAGGCCTTGTTGGGGCCGCAGGATGAATCGCGTTATATGATCGAGCAGTTCAAGGAACGCAGCAAGGCAATTGTCAACGGCCTCAATGCCATCGATGGCGTGCGATGCCTGCCCGCGCAGGGCGCGTTTTACGTATTCCCCAACGTCACCGGCGCCTGCCGCCGCCTGGGAATGAACTCCGCCAACGAACTGCAGAAAGCCCTCCTCGAACAGGCGGGCGTGGCAGTGCTTCCCCGCACCTGCTTCGGCCGCCGGAACGAAGGCGAAGAAGAGGAATACATCCGTCTCTCCTTCGCCACCTCCATGGAAAACATCCGCGAAGGCCTGCGGAGAATGAAGCAATTTATTGAGAGGTAGGGAGTGAGATGTTAAAAAGACTTTATGCAAACAACTATCGTTGCTTAGTGAATTTTGAAATTTTTTTTGATAAGCTAGTTTTGTTATTAGGACCAAACGGTTGTGGTAAGACTAGTATTTTTGATTTACTTTTCAATATCCGTCGCCTGCTTGTTAATAATGCGAAGGTTGGTGATGTTTTTCCGTCAGAAAATCTTACGGCTTGGATTCTGAAAAATGAACAAACTTTCGAGTTGGAAGTGCTTGGAGAAGAAGGTACTTTTTTGTATAAATTGTCAATATTACACGATCAGAAATTTAATAAACCAACAATCAATTTTGAATCTCTTCATTTAGACGGAAAACCCTTATTCGATTTCAAACTGGGAAAAGTTCAATTATATAACGACAATCATCAACCCGGAACAAATTACTCCTTTGATCCATCTGTTTCCGCACTTGCAACAAGCGTTCCAAGGCATGGCGATAAGAAATTAAAATGGTTTAAGAAATGGATTGATAGTCTGTTTATTATTAATATCAATCCAAGAAAAACGATTTCCGTTGCAGAAGATAACTCCCTTTGGCTTGATCGCGACGCTGCTAATTTTCCTTGCTTTTATAGAGTTCTATCGCAGGAGCATCAGGATAAAAT
>CAZFOX010000948.1:0-2020 GCA_964520565.1 uncultured bacterium
TCTGACCATTTCTATAGACGTATCCCCCAAAATTGGGAAAAGGACTGCGTGCGTACAGTGGAAGAAAGGAAAGCAAGGCATCGACCGTATCCTGAAAACGTCCTTCATGAGCGGCTTTATACGCCTGTAAGGTCACAAGTTCAACCCATTCATCCACGTGATAGTTATTATCGACAAAAGAGGGAATATGCTCGGAAGGGGGATTTTTTAAAATCTCTGTTTCCAGTTTTTCTACCAGATCCTTCCCCGCCCGGTAATAAGGTTCGCACATTTCGACGATTCGTTCGATCTCCTCCCAATCTTGCCGCGTCATTGGCTCGTTGGAATTTAGAATGGACTCGTTCCAGCGTTCGATATCGAGCATCATTGCATTGGTTGTTTTCTGGACGATTCGATTCCACGATTCATTCAGGGCGTTGTGTTCTTTCTCGATTGCCGGGGAATACAGTGTAACGTCTCTCCACTCGCCGGGAAAACGAACCGTTGTTTGGAGATAATCCCGCCATATCCTGACAGATTCCGGAAATCGAAGGTTCTGAACGATTTTCCCTTGAATCCAGAAATACACCCAGACGTTGAAGACGAGATACGCCGCCACGAGAGCGATCAGCAAGATAATCAGATTCCTCCTGACCCTTCGCCAGTCTGGCCAGAAACGGGAAGACGGTCTGACATCTCCGTTGGGTTTGATTTGGATAAGGTTGTCGGGCATGACGATTCTCTGAAAAAAAGAATGAGTGGAAAAAGAGTCACTAGTCTGCGATTCGCAAATTTTTCTGAAACCATCGATCTGCGATGAATTAATGAAACTACTCAATTAACGCATATCAAGCCATATTGATACGTTTTGATGGATAGAGGGGGGATAACAAGGCCAAACAGTGAAAAGAAGGGAAGTAGACATGAACGAGGGGCGCGGCAAGGAGCGCCCCTCGGAGTGTGCCATGAAAAGCAACCGGTGCTTATTTATATCCGTACTTTTTCTTGAAGCGTTCTACGCGCCCGGCAGTATCGACCAGTTTCTGTTTGCCGGTGAAGTAGGGGTGGCATGCCGAGCAAATATCCACATGCAGAGTTTCCGACGTCGAGCCGGTCTGAAATGTATTGCCGCAAGCACAGCTGACAGTGGCGAGAAAGTATTTGGGATGAATACCTTTTTTCATGATCTCTTTACCTGTTTTCAGAATTCAAGCGCAGAAAGAATAGATTATCCTTTTCGGAAAATCGGTCAACCTCCCCAAATCAGAATGATACGCAAAAATATGGCTCAAGGGATTCGGATTTTATCAATAAAAGAACGGGAGATTAAATTGCGTTCATCACAAACACGAAGAAGTTCGTCATGCGGTTTTGGATTCGAATAATAGTATAAAGCCACAACGGTTCCCGCATCCTTTGCTATTTCAATGGCGGGTACAAAATCACTATCGCCCGCAATCAGAGCAGCTTTTTGAATCTGATGTTCACAAGCCAGACGAACTAGATCAACGGCTAATAGTACATCAACCTTTTTTTGCACAAATTTAGGTCCATCAACAGTTTGATATCGTGCCAACCTGCCTAAACGAGTTTGATAACGAGGAAGCGCTTCTAGAGACCTATAAAAACGATCAAAATTAGATTGCCGTTTTTTCTCTTCTTCGGTCGGTCGCGAAGAGACGTATGGAGGGCAATCGTAATAATATGTGCGTAACAGATCGCCATCTTCTGATATCTCTTTGGATAACAATTCATAATCAATCCTTGGACGATCAAAGGATTCCAGGATTTTTTTTATATACCCACCATCTATAAAAATCGCTATCCTACCCATTATACGACGTATAGTAAAAAAGCAGCAACCCAATGTCAAGGATTGCTGCCGCGGATTAACAACGTTTCTCCCCTTCTAACTTGAAGAAACGAGGATATAAACAATACACTACTTACTCTTGATATAAGATCAAATATTATCGTATGTTCCTTATTTGTCAATAGATTCTTTCAAGGCGATTCTGCGAGTTTATCTCTCAGAACACCT
>CAZFOX010000949.1:0-2018 GCA_964520565.1 uncultured bacterium
ATTCGATGGAACAAAGTGACCTACGACGTGTCGGGGCATGCGGAAGATTCCATTCAGGGCTACCGCGTGTACCGCTACGACATACCTGACAGTACTGCCAGTGCCGTCGCCGTCGGCGGATTGATCCCCCAACCCGCCGCCGGACATGAATTCGTCACCGTGAACGACACCGCGTCCGTTCTTCGTCCACTGTATGGGGAAAAAACATTCTGGTACCGGATTCGCTGCATCGATGGGAATGGAAACGAAGGGGCGTTATCCGCAGCTGCTTCGGGATATCTGAACGATGTCACGCCACCCGCCGCGCCCAAAAATGTCAAAGCGGAAGGATTTGAAAGTTTCATCCGGGTTATGTGGGATCCCAACTCGGAACCCGACCTGGACGGCTACCTGATTTACCGCAGTCTATGTGAATACGGACAATGGACTTGTATTTCCGAGGAACGGCAGAAAAGGCAGGAAAAGAACCGGGAAAAGGAATGCCCGGAGACATTTAAACTGGTGGGGTATGTCAGCAAGGATGAAGCGGAGGCTTTTGTCAAAGCGGGTCTCCCACCACAATTCGACGACGGAAGCGTACCCGCCGGTTCACCACTCTGCTACGCCTATCTGGTGAAAGCCATCGACCGTTCGCAGAACGAAAACGGAACAATGCCACCCAATATCACCAAAGAGATCATCGTGTGCCAACGCCTGCGCGAAAAAACACCACCCGAACCGGCTATCATCTCTTCTTTATTAGCCCGCGACAACGCCAATCTGATCGAGTGGATCGGAGCGCCGGTACAGGATATCGCCGCCTATCACGTCTATCGCAGTGAAAAGCGAGAAGGGCCGTATACATGGATCGGCGGAATGACCGTCGAACGGCCATCCTCTCCAGCCACTTACCTGGCAGCCCCCTATACTCCACCCTCGCTGGTTGGCTGCAAGGAAGTCGCGCTCGTCCCGGTGGAAACCATGAGTACGGGAACTCTATCGGATAAACATATCGAACCGAAAATCATCTATTGGTACAAAGTATTGGGCATCGACCTGGGTGGAAACGAAAGTCTTGTGGACGCCGCCGTCCCGGTTAGCACGTTTACTTTTTCCACCAACATCCCCTCTCCACCTGCCATTCAAAACGTCGCGATTCAATCGCCGACATGCGCTTTAAAGGTGGATTGGTCTCCAGCCTTTTCCGCAGCCAGCCATCGTGGTTTTATCGTTTTCCGTAGCCGTTCCGCAACCGGTTCTTTCATGCAAATCAGCGACCTGGTACTGGATAATCAATATGTAGATACGCACGTGGTTCGCGGAGTGGATTATTGGTACAAAGTTTTGATCGTCGATCACAAAGGCAATCTATCGTCACTCTCGGCCGCGAAAAACGGTAAAGTATCGCCTTAAGCGAGGTGAAAACCGTGACCGTGCAAATCCAAATCTTAACACCGTCATTCCAAACCCGATTTATGGGGAGGCCTGCCATGAATGTTCGCCGTTTTATTTCGCTCGTATTGATTCTCCATACGGGATTTCTGCTGTCGCCCCCTGCCTCGATCGCCCAGCATTTCGCCGAAGACAACGGCTGGTATTTCCTTAATTTCGGTACGCCGCTGCTCACCTGGGAACAATACCGCGATACGTTTATCGGTACGCCGCCCACGTATTCGTATGCTGCCTCGGCGCTCGACGCCGCTTTCTACGATGGCATCTATAAGAATCAACTCTCTCCCCCAGGAAACTGTTACGGGATGTCCCTGATGGCCCAACTGATCCGCGATAAGGGAGGCCATCTGGGATTCTGTTATCCGGTTTCGCAATACTCCGGCGGGCTAACCGTTCCGGGAACCGGTCCATCCGATTCGAGATTGACATACGCCATCAATCTGATGCATGGCCACCAAGTGAATCTGAATAGCCTCAAGCAATATCTGGAACTGCTGAGTATCGGTAAAACCCGCGATGGAAACTACGCCTTTCAGCAGGCGGAATATTACGAGCTCAGCGACGATTATACCGTAGTCAGCATCACC
>CAZFOX010000950.1:0-2016 GCA_964520565.1 uncultured bacterium
TATAACGCAATGTAAATAAATCCAAAAAATTCAATCGATTTTATTATTCCTATCTTATGACCAATTCAATCCAATCCACATCGAGTAACCTGCCGAAACGAGAGTTCACGGTTTTTGCCGTCGTGTTGGGCGTTCTGCTATCCGTGATCATGGGAGCCGCCAATGTCTATCTGGGTCTGCGCGCGGGGATGACCGTCGCCGCCAGTATTCCCGCCGCCGTCATCTCGATGGGAATCCTGCAAGGAATCTTCCGGCGGCAGTCGATTCTCGAATCCAACCTGGTGCAGACTGCCGCCTCCGCTGGGGAATCGCTTTCGGCAGGAATCATCTTCACCATGCCCGCCATGATCCTCGCCGGGCTGTGGAGTCATTTCGATTACTGGACGACCACCCTGATCGCTTTTACGGGCGGGCTGCTCGGCGTTCTGTTCATGATCCCCATGCGCAAGGTATTTGTGATCGACAGCCCCGAGTTGAAATTTCCCGAAGGCGTGGCTTGCGCCGCCGTGTTGCGGGCGGGAGAGAGTGGAACCCAAGGAACCTCCCAGACATCCCGCGGCGTTCTCCTGATCGTCTTCGGAATGATCGTCGGCGGTTTGCTCAAGTTCATGATTTCGTTCCTGGGATTGGTGAAAGGTACGCTCGAATGGGCGTTTTATGCCGGGAACCGGGTAGTCTGTTTTGCGACGGACGTTTCTCCCGCTCTGATTGGTGTGGGGCTTGTGGTGGGACTGCCGGTGGCCACCCAGATTTTCATCGGCGGAGTGCTGGCCTGGTTCATCGCTATCCCGATGATGGCCGTCGATCCCACCGCCGCCTCGGCCGTGGACGCCGCCGGAACCATTTGGAAAACCCAAATCCGGTATATGGGTGTAGGCAGCATGGTGGTGGGCGGAATCGTTTCTATCTGGCGTGTCCGCCAGGGACTGGTCTCGGCGGTTTCCGAAATGGGAACCATGATGCGGGATCAGCGGGATGGACGCGAAATATCCCGCCTGAATCAAAACCTCAGCGGAAACATGATTTTCAGTCTCTCGGTGGTCTGCATTCTTTTGACCGCGGTGGTTTATTACGAAATGCTCCATCACGCCCTGGCGTTCTCGCTGATGGTAACGGTAGTCATGGTGGTACTGGCGTTTTTCTTTACCGCCGTCGCCAGTTACATCGTCGGGCTGGTGGGCAGTTACAATAGCCCCGTCTCCGGCATGACCATTTCCAGCATCCTGCTGACCGGCGGCCTTATCTATCTGGCCGGATACAGTGGAACGGACGGCATGATCGCCACCCTGGGTGTGGCGGGGATCATCTGCTGCGTCGCCTGCACGTCGGGCGATGTATGCAACGATCTCAAGACTGGGTATCTGATCGGCGCATCGCCTCGGTACCAGCAGATCATGCAGATTTTAGGCGTGGGAATCGCGGCTTTCGCGATCGCGCCGGTCATGACCGTTCTGCACGAAGGCTCCATCAACAACGGAACCGGCGGCATCGGCGGCAGCGAACTTTCCGCTCCTCAGGCGGTACTCTTCGCCTCGCTGGTGAACGGCTTCTTCGGCGACGCGCATCTCCCCTGGAACATGGTGCTCTGGGGCGTAGTCATCGGGATCGCCTTATTGATCGCCGACACGATCCTGGAACGAAAAGGCTCGCAGTTCCGCCTGTATATCATGCCCGTCGCGATCGGCATCTATCTGCCGCTCGGACTGTCGACTTCCATCTTCCTGGGTGGGCTTCTTCATTACTGCCTGCGCGGGAATACGCCGGAAGAAACCGAAACCTATCAAAACCAGGGCGTCCTGGCCGCCTCCGGTCTCATCGCTGGCGAATCGATCATGGGCGTGATTCTGGGCTTCCTGGCTTACCTGAATCTCCAGTCCTGGAAACTCGGCGAAAGCATCGGCGATTTGTGGACCGATGCGATATCGATTGCCGTTTTGCTTCTCGTCATTGTTTGGACACTGCGTACATCGAGAAGGTAGAAAACGCGGCAGGATAAATGAAAAGCCCATGTTTCTG
>CAZFOX010000951.1:0-2013 GCA_964520565.1 uncultured bacterium
CGATCTATCGGTTTCTCTATATATACTATTAAGTTCGCTCGAAAATCGATCGATCTGGACATTATTGAAAAGCACTAGAAAGCGAGGCGCATCATGAAACGTTGGTTTGGCATTTGGTTGGCCGTATATGGTACGATTGGATGGGTAACGCCTTCGATGACGCAGGCGCTGGAGCCGGTTTTTCGCGCCTCATTCAACGAAAAAACCTTTTCCGAAACCGGCTGGTCTTTTTTTCAAAGCGGAGCGGATTACGAACCGGCATCCGTCTCGACGGGATTGATTCCCTCCAGCCCGAATTTCCCAGATTATTCCGACGGTCGCGGAATCATTGTCACCGCTCTATCCGGGCAGGGTTCGTTTATTTATGGGCCTGTGATTCCCACCGGCGGCCATCTGGCGTTGATTCGGATATCGGTATTGGCTCTGGCAAAAGGGGGAACTCTGGCGGCCGGGGCGCTGAACGTCGATCCCAACGGTTCCATCGCCACCACCAATAGCAGCGTTTCGTATGCGTTCGAGACGGACAGCGAACAATTCATGGGCGACTATCAATACATCCACGTTCTCTTCCGCCCACAGAACCAGGCGTTGATCCCCATCTTTCAACTGGCGGTTCCCCCCTCCGCCAACCGCACATCGGTAACCGCCATGTTCGACAACCTGGAAATCTATTTGATCAAAGAGGATACATTATCCGATCCAGGCTGGCGAACGGTTTTCGGTTTTGAGAGTGCTCCTCCAAAACCGACTCTCACACCTACCGTGAAAGCGACTTCCACGCCCACTCCAACGGTGACACCCACGCCAACACCCAAAACCAACCCTACTCCCTCGGGCAGCAGTTTCGTTGTGGATACGCTCTATACATTGACGCGGGACAGCGATCAGAAGGAAGCGTTCAATGCCAAGACGGCTTTCGACCGGGGAGATTCCTTCGCGATCGTGGCCGCCGACCTGACCGGCGGGTATCAGGATATCAACCTGCGGAATATCGACATCAACAAGAAATTAGTCGACGGCCCCTACACCGTGAATCAAACATTTCAGGATACGGTAGCCCAGACTCCCGATGTTGCCGTCGACTTCGGTGGAACGCGGCATATCGTCTGGTCGGACAACCGCAGCATCGAAAAATTGTTCAGTATCTATCTCGCCCAGCTCAATTCGGCAGGCAGCCGCCGGGTAACCGCCGATTTTGAGGTCAATAACCTTTTCGAAAGCACTAATACCGCCGAACCGGCGTTGGCCGTGCTCGACGACGGCGACATGGTCGTATGCTGGCGCGACGACCGTAACTTTCTCATGGATCTTTTTGTTCGCCGATTGCATTGGGATGGAGGGAAAATAACCGCCCTCGATGAAAAGGACTTTCAGATCAATATTCCTTTCGAAAATACCAATGTCTCTCATCCGGATATCGCCATGACCGTCAACGGAATCATCGCGGCGGTCTGGTCGGACGACCGGGTGTTGGTGGACGGGAATAAACGAGACGATATCTATGCCCGCATCTTCTCCAAATCGACGGCCTACGGTTCCAATCGCCAACTACCCGGTACGATAGCGGAAATCCAGGTCAGCGGCGTCGACACGCAAAACGATTCCGCCCTCCATCCCCAGATTGCCCACCAGAACGGAAAATTTGTGATTGTCTGGCAAAACCGGAATCCACAGACCGGCTCGTCCTTCATCTATGCGGCGGTCCTGAACGAGAATGGGACGATTCTCCATCCAGAATTTTTAGTCGATCCAGGAATCGAAACCTCGCGTTGCTCGGCGCCTTCCATTGCGGCCTGGCAAAATGGCCAATTCTTTATCACCTGGTATAACGATGCATCCAACCAGATCATGGGACGCATTTACGATGCCGAAAAACATCTCTGTGCCAGCGATCCGGTGAGTCTGGTGAGTAACGTGGCCTCCACCGAACAGTCCAGTGTGGCGAGTAGTAAAACGAATCGCGCTTACGCGGTCTGGGACGGCGTAACGCGGGGATTCCGGGATATCTTCGGC
>CAZFOX010000952.1:0-2008 GCA_964520565.1 uncultured bacterium
AGTCAATCGCCCGGTCGATAAAGACCTCGCCGAAGCGGTGGCCGAACAGTATTACGAAGTAATCTGCGCACCCGATTACGAAACAGGCGCCGCCGATATTCTCGCGTCCCGGAAAAACCTGCGTATCCTGAAACTCAAGGATATCGACCGGCTGACCGATTACATCGGCCGCCGGTACGTCGATTTCAAATCGCTCTCGGATGGTTCCATTTTTCAGCAGTGGTCGTACGTGCCGACGGCGGGGAAAAATCAAAAAGTAATCCGCACGTTTCAGGATTTCGCCGATAGTGTCGAGGTTCCCACCGATCTGCCCGAACGCGCGATGCAAGACGGGAAATACGTCAAAACCGGCGGCACGGTCTCTATTCAACGCAAGCCCACCGAATCGGAACTCAAAGACCTTTGGTTTGCCTGGATGGTCGAGACCGGTGTCACCTCCAATTCGGTGCTAACCGCCAAGAATGGTGCGACGGTTTCCATCGGCGTGGGTGGCCAGGATCGCGTCATGATGTGCAAGCAATGCGTGGCCAAAGCGTACATCTCCCGCCAGGCGCTGCTCTCCATTCAGAAACACGGCATGCAGTTCGATGCACTGGTTTTGGAAGCGCGCAACGGTATCGTTCCCAACCGGGCGGTGAAAGCCATCGAAAACGAGGCGAGCAAGGGAAATGCCGGTCTCGAAGGGGCGGTTGCCGCTTCGGACGCTTTTTTCCCCTTCCGCGACGGGGTGGATGCGTTGCTCGATCAGGGAATCACTGCGATCGTACAGCCCGGCGGTTCGCTACGCGATTCCGACGCCGTGCAAGCTTGCAACGAACGCAACGCCACGATGGTCTTCACCCACATGCGATGCTTTAAACATTAACGATAAAACAATCCTTTGGTTTGGTGCCGTTATTCCTCCTTCAAATAGGGGTAGCGCCAGTTCGTGAACGGGATAAAGGTCTCCTTGATGGTGCGTGGTGAAACCCAGCGTTCCAGGTTAAGCCACGAACCGGCCTTGTCGTTGGTTCCCGATGCCCGGCTTCCGCCGAAGGGCTGTTGGCCAACCACTGCACCGGTCGGTTTGTCGTTCACGTAGAAATTTCCTGCCGCATGGCGCAGTTTTGTCATCGCCTTGACGATGGCGGCGCGATCCAACGCGAAGATCGAGCCGGTTAGCGCGTAAGGGCTGGTCTTATCGCAGATCTCCAGCATCTCCTCGTACTGATTGTCGGGGTAGACCGATAGCGTCAATACCGGCCCGAATATCTCTTCGGACATCAACCGCGAATGCGGATCTTTGCTGAGAACGAGGGTGGGTTCGATGAAGTAGCCTTTCGTATCGTTGTACCCGCCGCCGCAGAGAATCTCGTAGTTGGCGTCTCTCTTGGCGACATCGATATATTCGGAAATGGTCTTGAAGGCGTTTTTATCGATGACGGCACCCATAAAATTGGAAAAATCGCAGATATCGCCCATTTTGATTTGAGCCGCTTCATCGAGCATCCGTTCCCGTACCTTGGGCCAGATCGACTGCGGGATATAGGCGCGGCTGGCGGCGGAACACTTCTGCCCCTGATATTCGAACGCGCCACGTAACATATTGGCGACCAGTGCTTCGATGTCGCAGGAGGCGTGGGCGAAGATGAAATCCTTGCCGCCCGTCTCGCCGACGATACGCGGGTACGAGTAATACTTGCGGATATCTGAACCGACCGCCAGCCAGATGGTAGAGAAAACATACGTGCTGCCGGTGAAGTGAATGCCGCCCAGGTCGATATGATCGAGAGCCGGAGGCGCGACTACCGGCCCGGGGCCGGGAACCATATTGATGACACCGTCGGGCATTCCTGCTTCCTGAAGAATTTTCATGATGTAATAGGCGGGCAGAACCGCACTGGAAGCCGGTTTCCAAACTACAGTGTTGCCCATCAGGGCGGGGGCGGTGGGCAGGTTTCCGGCGATGGAGGTAAAGTTGAACGGTGTGATGGCCAACACAAAACCCTCCAGAGGCCGGTGTTCCATA
>CAZFOX010000953.1:0-2006 GCA_964520565.1 uncultured bacterium
CGTCGCTTTCCACAATCAGGCGGTTCACTCTGGACATGGTAATCCAGAAACGCACTTCGAAAATCAGTGCATCGTTCCCGAAATCGGCCAGGGTGACAATCGGTTCAGGGTGCCGATTAATCAGGCCGTGATCGTCTACTGCTTTGCGAATCAATTGAAAAGCCTTGCGTAAGTCAGTCCCGTAAGCTACCCCGACCTTGACGAGGGTACGAATCACGGTGTCATCCAGGGTCAGATTCACTACTTTGTTTTCCAGTAATTTACTATTGGGAATGAGGTGATCAACGTTGCTGAAAGTCGTTAGGCGTGTACAGCGGGGGCCGATATTGGCTACGGTTCCATCGGTTCCATCTACTTCGATCATATCGCCGACTCGAATGGGACGTTCGATCAATAAAATGAGCCCACTAATAAAATTGTTTAGTATATTCTGCGATCCGAATCCAATCCCGATGGCCAGCGCGCCGCCGAGAAAGGCGAAGGCGGTAAGGGGGATGTTGATGGCATCGAATGTTAGAACGATGACGAGAATCAGGAAAAAATAATAGCTTAGCGATTGTATCGCCGCGGAAGCGCCCTCGTGTGCTCCAAGGCGCCTCATGACGAAACGAATTCCATGCCGGCTGACGAGGCGAGCGATATAAATCCCGAAGATCAAATAAGCCACAGCAGCCGCAATATTGCTGACGGTCAGGTTGTATTCTTGCGCCTCGTCGGGTTTTTGGGAACTCGACCAGACCGAATAACTCAATATGTCGTTAATTTTCACCATGACATACTGAACCATTTCTTCCCAGCTCAATGTCTGGGTTTGCTTTTTGATTTCGTCCAGTAATGTATGGTAAAACCGCTTGAGGGATTCAATTCGGGCGATATTGTCTTCCAAAAGGCTGATGCGATCCTGCAGATACTTTTGCTGAGCGATGAGTTTGTCGGTGACGGCTTTCTCGTCCTTGAGCTGCTCAAACTTTTCGGTCACCGCTCCCAGGTCCTTACGAATCTCAGTCAGGATCGAGGTGCAATACCCTTTGTCGATATCCAATCCGTTGATTCGGCTATTACACTCCGTCACCCAGTTTTGCATCTGCTCAATGGATGCTTTCCCATTCACAACTTCATAACGGCGTTGCCAGATCAGCCGGCGGTCTTTTGTGCGTGTAATACGGCGGGGGAGAATAGACACTTCTTCCTGGTAATAATCCCGTTCGTACCGCCGGGCGCGTTCCTCTTCTCGTAAAGTATTGGTGGGATCGCTTGACTTGGCCAGGTTATCTTGAGCGTTTTCGTACTTTTTTTGCGCCAGGCGCAGATTGTCTTCGGCTTTTTTAAGACGAGTGGCCAGTTCGACTTCCGCGGTATCCATCCGCTGGAGTTGTTCCTGGAGATCGGCTTCAGAAAAAATGGTATCTTTTTCGATCCACTTGATTCGTTCTTGCAATAGGGCAATCTGAGCGTCGTAAACCGCCTTGGAAAGTTTCTGATTTTCGATTTTCAACCGGTTCAAGACGACAATTTCTTCGGCAAACTGACTGTCGATTTGAGCGGTACGATGGCGGAGCGTTAAAAGAGGGGTTGCTGTTTCATCGGTGTTATTATCCAATGCCTCTTTGGCGGCGATGCGGGTCGTATTTTTTGCTTGAACAATCCCGCGAGCCTGTTCGAGCGTTTCCAGCAAGGTTTTCATCGTATTTTCGAGAGATGGGGCTTTTTCCAGTTCGGCGGTTAGTTGGCCTCGCAGGTTATCAAGCAACAGGTATGAATAAGGCGGTTTTTCGGAAGGCCCGTTGGATCGCAATTGATTCAACTGATCTTTAAATTGAGTGACGGATGCTTTATCCGAATCGATTTGCTTCAGCACACTCAGTTGTTGAACAAGTATCCCATCCACTCGTTCCAACAGTTGGATAATCTTCTTATGAGCGTCGGCGATTTCCCGCGGTGTATTCTCATTCACAGCATCCAGGTTATTTTCCGCGGTTGCTATTTGAGCAGCGTAATCAGCCCGT
>CAZFOX010000954.1:0-2004 GCA_964520565.1 uncultured bacterium
TGGGCTATCTTATTACGCCCTTTCAGGGCTAAAAACAATGGTTTCTCTTCAATCGCTAAACTGTTACCCTGGAAGAATCATCCTCTTTTCAACATCTGCTTAGATCGGTTCGTAAAAGTATGTAAATGAATAAAACGTTCCGCTTTCGTAACGCGAATAGGAACGCAACGATGAGAACCACGATAGTAGTCTGACCGCCTGGAATGGTTGGGTATTACTCTCAATCCTAGATGATAGATTGTCCCCTATCCTATTTGGGTGATCCGGGGTGAGATATCTGATTGTCTCCCTCGGCCTGCGGGCGGGGACGCCCGCGCTCCTTTGGTTCCCTCTTTCGGAGGGCGAGGGAACCATTTCAAATAAAATGAACCATTAGTGCAGTTTTTCGAAATCGAAGGTGTCCAGTGGAATGGAGGGTGGGGCTCCGCCATAGAAGCAGATGGCCGAAACCGAGGTTCGGTCGGCGACAGCCACCAGTTTTTTCTGGCTGCCGCGCGCAAAGGCGTCCATGATCTGGTTTCGCATGGCGTCGTCGAGATCGCCGTCGCACTGATAACTCAGGGCGCAATACGCCGGATGTTGAATCCAATGCAGCGCCACATTCCAATTGGGAATCCACCCCAGGGCGGCGACGCCGGGGCTTCCCGCTCCCGCTTTGATTAAATCCTGCGCGATAGTCATTAGCCACGCCGGAGCGCAGCGGGGAACTTTCATGATTATTCCCGTCTTTCCGCCTGGACGGCGATGGAGAGCGCCGCGTCAGGCTGTGAGAAAGGCTCCCGAGGATATCGTATCGCCCAATCCCACGGTGAACAGAGGCATTTTGACCAGTCGGGTGGGAACCGCCAACAGATGCCAACCTTCGAAAATACCGATCCCGGTTTCCGCCAGGGAGGGCTGCCCGAGTTGTTCGGCCAGGAAAGCCAGTTCTCTCCGGTTCTCTTCTTCCACGGGCGTCTCCAGGCCTTTTTCGATATCGCCCCGCTCGGAAAACAGGCCGTAACGGGCGCGGGCCGAAGCCATGGTGGCGGCGAATAACAAGGCGTCGCGCGAGGCTTCGGGCGAAGTCCACGGTTGGCGCTCCAACGAGAGGTAATAGCCCAGATTATGAAAATGGATGCGCTCGACCGGGGTGGAATGCAGTATTGCCGACATCGCCCGGCAATAATCCAGAATGGAGGGATTTTCTCCCAGTTCGAATTCCAATTGGGGATTGATGGGTTTCAGAAACAGCGGAAGTTCCGTTTCGTTCAGGCCGATGCTGTGCACGCAGGGGACGATATCGCGCCCGACCGCCCGCCGGATCATGGGCGAGGCGATGGAGGCCAGTTCCAGGTGAATCTTCAGTTTTGGCGACCGATCGCGGACGACGCTCAGATAATCGCTGAGCGGTTTGACGACATCCACGCAGGTGCTGCTGTCCGGGTAACGTTCGGAAAGAATGTGAAAGCCCGAAAAGAGCAGGTGGCTGTACGTATCGAGCAGAGCCAGGAACCCCTGCGCGAATTCCACGCTCATGCGGAACTGGTTGTTAATCGGATTCCAGGAGGGAATGTAGCGATTGGCGCGGTGGGGTTGAATCTGTATGCCATCCAGTTCCATAACAAAATCGGTTCCGTACTCGAAAATCCAGTGGATGGCGCGAATCTCTTCGTCGCGAGCGGCCTGCCGGGGAGGAATGCGGACGAATTCGCCATCCCGCCGGGCGATGACGTTCAGGTTGGGATAATCGCCAAAGAGTTGCGCCAGTTCGACCGTGAGCGGATTCGCGTAGACCGTAACCGGAAGGCCGAGCGGGGCGAGCGAGCGGGCCATGTTGCCCGCCGTGCCGCCCAGGCGGTATTCGCCGGGGCCGAACGTATCCATCACCCATTGATGGGTGTCGAGGGAACGAATCATGCGCTGCAAGGCCGCACCGCGCGAGAGCGAATAAAAAAGCCCTTGCATAAAATCGGCGGGAGAATGAATCTCCATCGGCGCCGCGCTCCGGCATCCCCGAATTGC
>CAZFOX010000955.1:0-2001 GCA_964520565.1 uncultured bacterium
ATCTGGCGCTCGAGATACAGACATCCTTAGATCGAATCCATCATACAGTATCTACGATCCATCCAAATCCTTCTGTTTTTATTTGCCTGGGACGACGTGCTGGATCGTTGACGGGGGTGTTTACTATGCACCCCTCTTCGTTTTTAAGCGATTTGCTTCGGATTGCCGGTGGCCGTAATCTATTCGATGACATCCAAGGGAGATACCCGCAGGTTTCCAAGGAATCGCTCCTGGTGAGGAATCCGGACGTGATTCTCGAGTTACATCCAGGTGAAGAAATAACTAATGAATCCGCGCGTTCGATGCGCGAAGACTGGAATGCCATGCCGACTTTATCCGCCGTTGCCAAGCATCGAATTCACATCGTGACGGATGATTATATGCTGATCCCCGGCCCTCGTATTATCCAAACGGCGCAGCGGTTCTATGAGTTGTTTCATGAAGATCATGAGTAAATCAACCGATCCCTTGGTCATGCGAGATTTACGGTATTCGTACCCCGATTCGTCCTGGAGCCTTACAATCGATCGATGGGGATTACGCCGGGGAGAAATCGTTGCCTTGATCGGCCCCAATGGATCGGGGAAAAGCACGTTATTGAAACTGGCTGCTGGCGTTCAACCATTCCGGGAAGGAGAGATTGAAATCGATGGCGTGGATGTACGCCAGATGGATCGAAGGACGATTGCCAAGACGTTGGGTTATCTTCCCCAATCGGCACAGCATGAGTTCGACCATAGCGCCATCGATGTTGTGGGCATGGGACGCTACGCCCATTTGAATCTGGGCGGATTTATGAAGGAATCCGATTGGCGGATCGTGGAGGATTGCCTTCGCCAGACAGATACCTTAGCCTTGAAAAACCGACGCTTGTCTCAATTATCGGGGGGGGAACGGCAACGTATTCTTTTGGCATCCGTCCTGGCGCAGGAACCGGATATCCTTCTATTGGATGAACCGACAAGCGCTCTCGATTTACATCATCAAGTACGTTTTTTCGAAATTGTGACTCGGTTGGTTCATCGTGGATTATCGGTTGCCGTGGTCATGCACGATCTGAATTTCGCTTCCTTGTACTGCGAGCGAATCGTCCTGCTCCATGAGGGACGAATTGTTACCGAGGGAACTCCGGAACAGGTGCTTCGGAAAGAAATCGTCGAGCTCGTTTATGGAGATGAAATATTGCTCTCGCAACATCCCCAGACCGGCCGGCCGGTTGTATTTCCACGTATGGGCAAACAGACAGGATAAGAGGTTGATTACACCCCGTAACTATATACTTGTATTATCGCTTTATGGATTGCCATTCGTACTGGTGTTGGCGATTGCGCCTCTCTTTGGTAGCGAAACGGTGCGCCTCTCGGAATTGATGGCCATTCTGAAGGGTGGAGAATGGGGAACCGGGCCGGAGATCTTTTTCTATCAACGAATCCCGCGGGTACTTTTAGCGGCCTTGGTGGGAGGCACGCTTGCGGTTGTCGGCGCTTCATTTCAGGTGATTTTACATAATCCGTTGGCAGAGCCCTATACTCTCGGAATTACCGGCGGTGCATCCATTGGAGCGGCATGCGCCATTCTGTTTCCGGGGCTCTTCGCTTCCTTGTGGATTTTTCGAACCGTCCAATTGTTTTCGTTGGCGGGATCGTTCGCCGTCCTGGCCATGATTTATTTCATCGCCCGCCGTCCGCAGGGTATAACGATTTACACTCTTCTTCTGGCTGGTGTGACAGTCTCGATCATGGCGACGGGTGGAATTTTATTCCTTCGTTATCTCGCCAGTTTGCACGAATTGTTGAAAATGGATCGATGGCTGATGGGTGGGCTGGATGTAATTGGCTATCACGAATTGTCTTCGCTTTTCCCCTTCCTTTTACCGGGTCTCGGTATCCTATTCACCTGCATGGTTGAATTGAATCATCTGACGATGGGAGAAGATTTAGCGTCCGGGCATGGCGTCGATGTTATTTCCGTGCAACGCCGCATATTTATCGGGGGAGGTCT
>CAZFOX010000956.1:0-1989 GCA_964520565.1 uncultured bacterium
CTGGAAACCGATATAACCGGACTGACCATAATCGACGAAATGAGTACGGAGGGATCGTTCATGACCAGGCGGCGAACCGGAACCACGCCCTCCAGGATTCCCTCTTCATCCACCACATAAAAATATACGATCTTCTCACTCAAATCCTGGCGGCGCAGGCTTTGAAGAGTCTCGCCAATCGTTTGATTTTTCCCCAGAAGGATTATATCTTTGCGGGCATATTGGAGGATGGATTCGTCTAATATTTCCGTCGCGATGGGGTTTGTCATCGTTCCTTCCCATACTCATATTGAGCTCGTTTTATGCGATTATGGATTCATTGGGTGAATAGGGTGAGTGACACCGCCCTTTCAAAAAAAACCAGCTGTTTTCGATGGGAAAATTAATAAAAGATTGCTTAGAGTAGATCCATCCAATCCGTCATCCGGCGAGGTGTGAAAAACCGAATCGTTCCCCGGGAAATGATTCCATTGCTAGGATTGTACGTAACCCACATGAAATCGGGATGGAAGCCCGGCCCCAACGAGAGCAGGTAAAGTTCCCACCCCTGCGTGCTCCATTCGCTGCCGCCGGTGTTATATCGGCGGCTAGGATCCTCTTCGTTATACCAGTAATTATAAAAATCCCCATAGGATTGTTTGTATTCCGGAAATTCTTGACGGTATGGATCGACCGGAATGGAGGCCATATAAGCCATGGGAGTCGAAAGGCGGATGATACTGTTTTTCCCTTTCACGTAATCGGAGACAGGCGGTCGGTTATAATCCAGCCAATACAGCCGAAGTTGTTGATCCATGGTTTTCATATCGGCGATCGTGCGGGTGACCTGCGATTTGGTTCTTGCCTGCATAAAGTTGGGAACCGCGATGGCCGCCAATATCCCGATAATTGCCACGACGATCAATAGTTCGATGAGAGTAAACGCTCGTTTATCCACTGCACTTACTCCATTCTGTGATCGATGCGTTCTTCCTGGATTTTCGACGATTTATTCCTTCAACGCCGCCAGCACTTCATCCGTGTGCCCATCCACCTTCACTTTGCGGAAGATCTTCTTGATCTTCCCATCTTTTCCGATGATGAAGGTGCTGCGCTCGATGCCCATGACCTTTTTGCCGTACATGTTTTTTTCCTGGATGACATCGTATTTCCGGCATAGTTCTTCTTTCTCGTCGCTTAGGAGAAGGAAGGGAAGTCCGAACTTTTCCACAAATTTTATATGCGATGGAAGACTGTCGCGGCTGACACCCAGAACGACGGCATGGCTTTCGATCTTCTTGATGTTGTCCTTAAACGAGCAGGCTTCCTTGGTGCATCCCGAGGTGTTGTCTTTGGGATAAAAATAGAGCACGACCTGTTTGTTCCCCTTAAAATCCTTCAACGATACTTTTTCTCCGGTGTGGGCTTTTAGAGTAAACGCCGGAGCCGCTTTTCCTTCTTCCAAAATTGCCATTTTATCGCCTCCTGGGATCGAGCCGGAAATTCGTTCTTCCTATTGTTCTATTTTCCAGAAATGGCGGGAAAAATCTACTCTGCCCCCAGCCGGCATACCGGATTTTAATCCATGAGTTGAGTGATGCGTGGGTGTTCGCCGCATACGGCGCAACCAGGATCGCGGGGAATCGTCACGCGCCGGAATTGCATATCCAGCGCGTTGAAAATCAATAATATCCCAACCAGCGGTTCGCCGATGCCGAGGAGTACTTTGAGGGCTTCGGTAGCCTGGATCGTCCCCAATACCCCGGCCACGCAGCCAAGAATTCCCGGCAACTGGGAATCAGGCCGGGCGGCGGCGGTTCGGGAAACACGCAGCGGTAACAGGGGCCTCTTCCGGGAACGATCGTCATGGCCTGTCCTTCGTAACGAAATACCCCCGCATGGATCAAAGGTTTCCCGGCCATGACACAGGCATCGTTAATGAGAAACCGTGTGGGGAAATTGTCCGTGCCGTCGATGACCAGGTCGTAGGATTCGATCAGGCCGAGGATA
>CAZFOX010000957.1:0-1987 GCA_964520565.1 uncultured bacterium
AGCGCTCAAGACGATATGGGATGAAATCCCGGCCATTCTTCCCAGGCCGCCATGTGCCGGTTTCGTTATGGTCGAGACGCCAATCCGTCTTGCTTCCTACCCGGAGCTTCGTTTTCCTGAAGACCGGATTCCCGTCGGCACCAAGATATACGTGCTCGCGGATGACCTCAGGCCTCGGCCTGGACATATGTTCGGGCCGATGCTCGGCTAAAAGCCTGTCGATGGCGTCCTTGTCGGATATCCCATCCAATCGGGCTACCAGATCAACAATCGACCCGCTGGTGCCGTCATGATGGCATTTCCAGCGCCACGTACCGTCTTGACCCTTGAACACGGAAAACGACGGAGACTTATCGGGCGGATGAAACGGGCAGGGGCACTTGGCGGCGTGATCGAATTGCAGTCCATACCGATCGCGGGAATATTCTCGTAGATCTACCGATTGCTTGATATCCTGGAGAGTCATCGCGCACTCCGCCGGCGAAGATACGATCGTCCATACTTGGCATCCTCAATCGTGGAATACTCCGCGATAATTACGGGAGCACCGGAATATATTCCGTATATCTTCCGGCCACGACGTCGGATACGAGATAGGAGACATAGGTCAAATTTCCGGCCCTCGAATAATAGCCAGTGCGCGCTGCTCATCGTCCCTGAACCTCATTGATCATGTTCGACCGGACGAATTTTTCGACGTCCGAACGAAGGAACCGGAGAACACGAGTCCGTCGTTTCCCCTTGATCGTAAAATGGGATATTTCCCGCCGTTGGGCTAAGCGGTAAACAGATGCTCGAGAGATTTGTAGAAGAGAAGCAACTTGATCGACTTTCATCATAATTTCATTCACGAACGTCGCCCTCTATATACCGGAAAAAGCGTTTCTTCTGAACATTTCAAGACTATGGCTAAAGCCTGACGCTCTCTCTCAGTCGGTTGAACCCAACCGCATTCCATTCTGGAAATCCGGTCCTGTCGAACGCCCGAGCGAAGGCCCAACTCGTATTGATTTAATCGAGAGGATATTCGCCTAATACGCAAGTTAAAACCAGGATTCCCTTCCCGTCTCCAACCATTTGACCGAACACGCATTGTCATATTATTTCTCTTGATCACTTGTGCATCTTGTCATAAGATTTCAAATCTAGTAAATTACATTATTATGACGCTGTATATGGGTAATTCAGGATTTTCAGTTATGACAGAAAATAAAGACATGTTGATAGATTTAGCCCGCAAGAATCTTCGGGAACTCCTTGCCGGAGAGATACATCCCGCACCTTGTGCTTGCCCCTCCTGCCTTTTTTTTGAATATCGAAAACTACAAAAAGGGCCCGGTAAACCTATCGGAAAGTACTTGTTTTTTCTCGACTGGCTTATCTGGCGCATAAAAATGGAAGCTATTGAAAGCAAGTGCAATACATTTCCCGTTAAGATTTACTTTAATCAAGAACTAGCCGATCAAATTCCTGGATCACTGACATGGTCAGTGTTCGAAGAAAAATATAAAAAAGCTCCTTATATGAAGCGCGCTCTAATGATAATTGATTCTCTTTATGCGGAATTCGAGGAACTCGAATTTTTAAGCTATGAGGTTTTGCGTGTTTATAAGGTAAGATTTGATAACGATCGCTTTATCAAACTCATCGAAAGCCTTCAACAAAAACGGGGCGAAGCGTTCTATAATGAACCGGAAAAGAAAAAAGAGGTTAAGGCGACTTGGGAGCGGTTGAGATTAGCACAACGTGTAGCCGATTACGTCATATCGCGGCCGGGGAAAAAGGCATATTATCGGGAGATACTTCGACATTTTTCAAATAAAAGAAAAGCCGATATTGAAAATATTCGTTGGTTATTATGCGGAAATTATCAAATTCGAATCCTAAAGAGCGGTGCTTCTTTAAAATTTGTATATTCTCCCCCTACTGCTGAACAAGTCAGGGCGGCAACCGAAATAAGCATCCAAAAGATGATCGAAAAAGAAAA
>CAZFOX010000958.1:0-1984 GCA_964520565.1 uncultured bacterium
TTCCCCGCCGTGATCCATGCACCCCCGTTCCAGATATCCCCGTCCGCCCAGTTCTCCATTTTTTGCTCGGTCGTGAAATCGCCGTACTGAAGCAGGGTGGTATACGAAAGTTCTGCGTTATTGGGAGGAGGATTTCCATCGTTCCAGGGGCCGATGGCGTAAATCGCCGGGCCGCATCCCGCCTGTCCCCCCGCCCGGCAGCGCCCGGTGGCCAATAACCGCTTCGGCGCATGAACTGCCGCCCAGTCGTTAGGAATTTCAAACAGATACTGGCTGGTCAGATAATTCGGCAAATTGCCCCCCATCCGCCAGAATCCCTGTGTATTGGGATGCGATAAATCCAAATCGAACCAGCAATGCGAGGGGGCGTTCAGTTCTTCGAAATAAAGATGTTCCGCAAAACAGTAATATAATTTCCCCGATGTCTGCTCCCCCTGTGCGGGCAGATACGTCAGCCCCTGCCACCAGTGCAATTCCGTCAGAGGAAATCCGCCCGAGATATCCTGAAATCCCTGCAAAACCTCCGCCGCGTTGAGCGCTTCATAATTCTTGTCTGGCAATAGAACGGGCGGAGGAATGGTAATCTCTGCCACATCCGCAAAAAAACTGGTCAAATAAATAGAACCCGGATATCCGTCGCCGACTCCCCCCGGATCGCCCGCTGGATAGTAGGCGGCCGCATCGCCGCTGTAATAAAAATCGTTGATGCCATATTGCCCCTCTGGCAGCCGGAAAGCCCCCAGGTAATGTAGATCGGCCTGTGGATCGATCAGCGTCTCGTTCCCTTGAAAAGGTTGCGTGACAACGCGAATGGATTCAGATAACTCGCTTTCATTTCCGATCGCATCCACGGCAGAAACGGCGATCGCATACTCGGTCGAAGACTCCAGCCCGGTTAACATTACCCGGTTGGTCTCGAATATTCGGTAGAGAGTTCCATCGATATACACCCGGTACTCATCGACACCTAGGTTATCGTTAGATTCTCCCCACGATAACTCGATCCGGGAATCGGATATCGAATCTGCACGGAGCTGCGTTGGTATGGACGGAGGCTGCCGATCGGTTTCGTCGGTAATCTCAATTTTATCGCAGACGAAAAATGGATAGAAATCGCCTGTGCCGACGCTGACGGAGACCAGGCTGTGAGTTCCGATGGAAGAAGGGACACCCGCCGCCGGTTCTTCATTGATGTCGTACACGCTCACGGCGGTTCCCCGGGAAGGAACGGTCATCTCCGTTCGCGTACGATTCCCGCTCACGTCGCTCATCCCGTACCAATGGCCGGTGACCTCGCCCCGGTTGAATCCATCGGGATCGTCGAAACTGATGCGCGGCGTAAACCAGAGATCGTATTCCGCCTGGTTGTACCAGGTGACGACGATACGTTCCCCCGCCCGGAATTCGCGCGGCGATCCTTCAACTCCCTGGTAGTTCAGCGTCCAATCCTCCCCGGCGGATGAATCGAGGATCGTTCCTCCAGGCCCGGAATCGAGGTATTTCGTAGATGGACTCAGAAGAACGCGGTTCCAGCCCGCAACGCCGAATTGATTCTGGCTGGCCGACGCGCCAAAATCCACCAGAAGCCAGGTCGTGGCATTGGCCGTCGTCGTGAAGAAACACCAGACCGAAAAACCGATAACAATACGAAGATAGGGAATGTTGGGGATCATGATGTCTCTCCTTTTCGATGGGATCAAAAGCAGAACATCATTGCGGTAGCGCTGATATCATAGCATGGATTGAAAACAAATCTATTTATTATCTCCCCGGTATCCTCCCCAAAAAACAGCCCGACTCCACTCCCCCCAGGCGAAACAAAAAAACCGTCTCCAGACCCTGTTTCCGATAAAACTGGATACCCTCCGGATTGTCCGAATAAACGCAATATTGAAAAAAACCTTGCTTCGCCAGTTCTACTTCCATGCGTGTGACCAATTCCTTCCCGATTCCACCTCGGCGTCGCTCAGGGGATACGGCAATA
>CAZFOX010000959.1:0-1983 GCA_964520565.1 uncultured bacterium
TCCGGTCTCTCCGGTGGAAGGGAGAAATGGCAGTATGTCTTCTGTTTAAACCACATAGGATCGCATCAATTTCGAAAAAATCGCTGCGTATAATCGCCGATTGATATTTTGAGATCGATGTATTTTTGTCAGGTTGGGATTAGGGTTTTGTTGATTCCCAGAATCCAATTTTTTATAAAGCGCTCGATGAATTCCTCTGTAAAATTGCTGCTCCCTTTGACCGATTTATCCTTCAAGACTTGGGTCAGATCGATTTGCAGATATTGCTTGAGGAAGGGAACGGAAAGTTCGGCGAAGCTCCAGTGCCAGGGTTCGTACGCATATCCGGTGCGGGCCGGATCGTTGGTATAGACTTCGCGGAATCCAAACGATTCGGCATTGGCTTTCAACCAGCGATAGAGTTCACCGTACATTTGCCCCTCCTGAAAGAATTCTTCCAGCATGGGATCTTCAGGCATATTGGGAGTCAGTAGAACGATATCGATATCGGTCCCCCAGTGATGGCGAGAGGTTCCGGGAATACTGGAGTATTGCACGATACGTTCGATGGCGGCGCTGTCGTCCAATCCTTCGGATTTTAATTTCGTGAATTTATTGTTCCAAATCGCTCTTTGATTTTCGAAACTGCGATAGCTGGAGGCGGAGTAAAAAACGAGACCGTCTTTTTGTGCGGCCTTCGCCATAGCTTCGTAGGCATGAGCGGCGTCTTTGTGAAGTTTGAAATCCTTCCCCTGCAAGGGCGGAGATTTTTTACCCAATAACATGGCATCCGTTGCATTGTGGGAATCCTTTTTTCCATGCATGGTTCGTGACTTTTCCACCGCCGACGCCGGTAACGCCAATCCGCCTAACGATCCAAGAACAGACAAATATAGAAAATTCCTGCGAAAGATGGAGTTCATGGTGTATTCATCCCGTTATAGATTCTTTCAAGGCGATTCTGCAAGTTTATCTCTCAGAATACCTTTGGCTAATAGCCTGACCGGGTGAAAAATATCTGGTTGACTGTTTGGAACGTACTGGGAGCGCGGGCGTCCTCGCCCGCATTAAACCCGTCATTTTTTGACCGGTCGCTCCAGTCGATTGTTGATAGAAACGAAAGAGCGGCTTGGCCCTGGTGTTTGTTCCACCCTCACCCGAATCCCCTAAAAGAAAAAATCAGACCGGCTGGGCGCGAGCCCTGCGTCTGATTTTTTGGTGAAACGATTTAATAAAACGATTCGGTAATCCAAAAACGCGGATTTCCCGGATTACTCCCCATCGTCCCCGAGGGATTCGGTGGGGCAGCCTTCCAGGGCAGCCTTCAGTTGTTCTACTTCTTCCGCGTTGGCCGGTTGTTTGGAAATGAAGCAATGATCGCCATCGTCGCTTTCGGCGATATTGTTGGGGGCTTCATCCATGCAGACCATGCAGAAAGTGCAACTCTTGTCGATGTAATATTTACCCGGTACGTTATCTTCCCAGCGGTCGTTCTTGTCTGCCATAATGGTAACCTCGCAATATACTTGTAATTCGAGTTGCATTCAGGCAACTCGTAAAAAGAACTCTTGGAGAGTTTATTTTTTTTCGCCCATTCGTCAAGCGTTTGAAAAGCTTCCTGGTAATCTTTCAATAACCCTTTTCATCGAATGAAGACTGAGAGTAAGATATTTTGTTTCCCATCGCGCCATTCATGATTCGTGAACCGTCTGAATAAATCATAACTGGAGAGGATAACCGAGAATGGAAACCAAGAAATCATCGCGAAGAGATTTTATGAAAACCACCGGTCTGGGAGTGGCGGTGGGCCTGACCGCGGCGCAGTATCAGGGATTATCCGCTGTGGGCGCCAACGATACGATTCAGTTGGGTATCATCGGCGTTGGAGGTCGAGGCAGTGCGATTCTGGACTGGGCCCGGAAAAAAGAAGGCGTCAAATTTCTGGCCGTCTGCGATGTTTACGTCAAACGCCGCAAGGATGCGGCCAAATCCGTCGAACTCGAT
>CAZFOX010000960.1:0-1979 GCA_964520565.1 uncultured bacterium
TGGGTAAAGTAGGTGGCTTTGATGGGGCTTGCTTCGCTTCGACCCATCCTACGGGTGGCGTATTATATTGGGGATCGGCGGGATTATTTTTAGGGGATGGATGGGGATATGTTAATCGCCGCCTTCGGAGTCGCCACCCACTTGCTTCCATTGGAAGGCCAGGGCGGTGAGGACGATGCAGACGATGACGATAGCCAGCAACGTCAGGAGCGATATCCCCATCGGTGAAGGCGTGTTGTTGCTGAGCAGCGCCTCCACGACGGTCTGCTTCTTTTCATGCGGAAACAGGGATTGCAGGTAATGCTTGATCGTGAACTTGTGCGCGGAACCGGGGATGTACGCCGCCCAGGCGTCCCAGACGAATAACAGAAAAATCCCCACCATGATGCGATGCTTGAAATAGGTCCCCACCAGCATCATCACCGACCCGTAGGCGGCCAGCCCGAGCGTCAATACCCAGGTATCCTTGATCAGAATATCCAAGTCGTCCCAGAACATGCCGGAATCGGGAATGCTGCTGAGAATGAAATACGAGCCCCACAGCGAGATCACCATCAGAATGCCGGTGGTCAATACGTAAGCCAGAAACTTACCAGCGATAATGATTGTCCGCGGCATAGGCCGGAGGCGCAGGAACATCAGGGTTCCCTCTTCGATTTCCTCGGTGAAGGTTCCCATGCCTTTCAGGAGAGACAGAAGGGGGATCACCAGTTGGAGATAGAGCATGGCGCACAATACGGAGTAAATATTGTAGGGATTGTTATCTTCCGGGTTGGCGTTGGGGGCGCCCCAGATCGCCCAGAGGACGCGCAGGATTATCACCAGCCCGAGCGGAAAAGCCACGATCACGCCGGGAAAAAACGCCTTGCGGCTCAACAGCGACATGCGGGTGTTGGTGGCGATTAAGGCGGTCAGTGGATAGATCACTCTCGCTTGAACGCTCATATGATTTCATCCGTATCCATTCGTCTGTTTTATTTGACCAGATATTCGAAGACCGATTCCAGATTATCGTCCAGCGTTTCGAGCTGGTGGATGGGGATTTGCTGATTCAAGACCAGATCGGGCAGGCGCTGATAGAACGCATCGGGCGAAAGCGTCTGCACCAGCAGTTCGCCGGGGTCCTCGCCGAAGGTGATGGTTTGTACTTCCGGGCAGCCCACCAGGATATTGGAGAGTTTGCGGCGCTCGGGCGAGAGGATGCGAACGTGGCGCGGCTGTTCCTCGATCAGTTCGCGGATTTCGTGGACGTCGCCTTCGGCCAGCAGCTGGCCGTGATTGAGCACCAGGATGCGGTGGGTCATCTCTTCCACTTCGTTGAGGATGTGGCTGGAGACGAGGACGGTTTTTCCCCGGCGCCCGTATTCACGGATCAGTTCGCCGGTCTGCAGGCGGCCGATGGGGTCCATGCCCTGCATGGGTTCGTCGAGAAAGATCACCTGGGGATCGTGCAGGATAGCCTGCGCGAACTTGACCCGCTGGCGCATACCTTTGCTGTACGCGCCGATGCGCTTGTCGACCGCCTCGTCCAATCCCATGACATGCAGCGACTCGCGGGCGATTTTCCGGGCTTTGGATTTGGACATGCCGTGCAACCGCGCCATGTAAGTCAAAAATTCCCACCCCGTCAGCCGCTCGTAAAATTTCTCCATATCGGGGCAGAAGCCGACGATGTCGTAAAGTTCGATCCGGTTCCAGACGGGGATGCCGCCGATGGAGGCGCCGCCGGTGTCGGCCTTCATTTGTCCGGTCAAAATTTTCAGCAGGGTGCTTTTCCCCGCGCCGTTGGGACCGAGCAAACCCGTGACGCCCGGTTCGATGCAGGCGTTGATATTGCTGACGCCCAGCACCTGCCCGTACCATTTGGATAAGTTTTTGATCTGTATGTCTGCCATGGTATTATTTGACCACATCCACCGCGCGAATCTGGCGGTTGAGTATCAGCCCGCATCCGAGGATCACCAGCGTCAGAACCAGTG
>CAZFOX010000961.1:0-1978 GCA_964520565.1 uncultured bacterium
TGGCGGCGAGAGATATCGAGGGCTGGCTTTCGCAGGATATGGGGGACCACGTGGATAGTATATTTACCCGAGTCGGACCCAAGCCGGAGGACACGGGCGCCATCGATGAAGAGCCGGAAGGATCGCATACGGCTGAATTGCTGGTCTCGCTCAAACCCAATGCAAAAATCACGGTTCCGCAGATTATCGAGTATCTGGAACCGCGTGCCCGTCAGATTCATGGATTGGATCTAACTTTCCTGATGTCGCAAACCTCGCTGGCTACCTTAATCGGTGCGGAAAAAGCCGCCATTGTGGTGGAAATCAAGGGACGCAGTCTTGAAACCTTGTCCGATATCGCCCAGGAAGTAAAAAATCGTATGGATCGGATGCCGGAAGTGGCCAATATACGAACCACGATTCTGGATGGGAATCCGGAAGTGCATCTTATTCCCGACCGGATCCTTATGAACGAGTACGATTTGGATCAACAACGGCTCATTTCCATCATATCCAGTCAGTTAAAAGGCGTTGTGGCGACGAGTCTGCAGGATGTGGATCAGACAAAAGACATTCGCGTCCAGTTGGGCGATGGAGAAATGAATCTCCCCGAGTTGTTGGATACACTGATCCCCGCGGGTAATGGCAGAGCGGTCACGTTGGGGAATTTGGTGGATGTAAAGATCGAGCCGGGCCCGAGGGAAATTCTTCACCGCGAGCAGGAACGAATCGCGCGCGTGTTGGCGGATGTATCCGAAGGGAAAATATTGAGCGAAGCCATTATGGCGGTGCAGGGAAGTATCGGCGCGATGCAACTGCCCGAGAATTATTACATATCGTTTGGGGGAGAAGAGGAACGCCGGCGCGAATCGTTCGAACGATTGGCATTCGCACTGATTTTGGCGTTGGTGTTGGTCTATATGGTGATGGCCTCCCTGTTTGAATCGCTATTGCATCCATTTGTGATTATGTTTTCCATGCCGTTGGCGGCCGTGGGTGTGATCTGGGCATTTTATCTGACCGGGCAGACGCTGAATCTGATGGGGTATATTGGAATCATCATGCTGGCAGGAATCGTGGTGAACAACGCGATCGTGTTGATCGATTACGTGAATTATCTGCGGCGCGATATGGGCATGGAAATGAATGAGGCGCTGGTCAGTGCGGGATCGCGCCGGTTGCGGCCTATTCTTATGACGACGCTGACCACCGTTCTGGCTCTGTTGCCGTTGGCGTTGGGATTTGGAGAGGGTGCGGAGATTCGTGCACCGATGGCCATCGCCGTGATCGGGGGGCTGGTGTCTTCCACCGTTCTAACACTGGTGATTATTCCAGTCGTTTATAGTTTCTTTGAGGATATCGTGCAGGGGATTGTGCGCATTTTGTCGTATCTGGGTTCGGGCCGATGGCTTTATGCGAGGCAGGAAGTTTAGGCCGGGGGAAAGCGAATTTGCGGTCAAAGGAGCGGATAACCCATGTTTCGGAAAATAGCGCTAATGTCCTGGTACGAAGCGCGGATGAGCAGCCGGGGATGGCGATTTTGGCTGCTTCTGTCCTTGGTTGTGGGAATCTCGCTTTTTGCCCGTCGGGATTATCTTTCACGGAGCGAGAGTGGATTTTTTCTGCACACCGCGTTCAGCTTTCAGCATCCCAGTTTTTGGTTGATGATTTCCATACTCGGCTTGGGCGCGAGTGCGTTATCGCTGGATGTTTGCGGCCGTCTTCGTAACAGCCATATGGACAAAATTTTGTTCCCCTTGCCGGTCCGTTCCATGGAGATCATGGTGGGACGGCTGTTGGGCGTGCTGATTATCCTGATTCCGCTGAGTCTGGCGGGGATTTTTTCTCTGGCGCTCTGGCAGTATTTCTATGGGAACGGAATGGTAATCTGGCAACCGTTCTGGGTGGCGTTCTTCTTGCTTGTTTTACCGATTCTTTTGCCGATTGCGTCCTTCTTCATCATGCTGCGGACTTTTTTCAAGCACGATTTTGTGGCGTT
>CAZFOX010000962.1:0-1976 GCA_964520565.1 uncultured bacterium
CTTCGAAAAGCGCGGCGAACGCATTCTGGAAGCCAATCTCAAGGCCTTCGATCTGGGGAAGGCGGCGGCGGATGATTGATTTTGAGGATCCAACTCCTATTGCCACGCCGGAGGAGTTTCGGAAAGCGTTACTCGCCGTGCGTGATTCGGGAAAAGGGATTTACGATCATAAAGAATTGCCGATGATCGAGGCGCAGTACTATTCTCCAAAGCATACAATCAATACGACTCAATTAGCAGAAAAAGTAGGTTTTACCGGTTATTCTGAAGCTAATCTTAATTACGGGATTCTTGCGCATCGTATAGCTGATGAATTGAAGTATGTCCCGGGAAGTCCTAACCCGAATTGCGATCATTGGTGGCGGACATTATCATATGGGAAAACGCCTGACCAAAACGAAGAAATACAATTTTATAAGTGGGTTATGCGTCCGGAACTCGTTCAAGCGCTGGAAAAGATGGGATGGGTGAAAAAAAATTCCGATTTGTCTTGAGTTGGGATTATTGAGGCGGCCAGAAAACGCCTAAAACCGTAAACTCGTTCGGGAAACGATGAAGGTTTCCAACATACAAAAAAGTGTCTTTTTTTGCCGGATCGACAATATCGAGCCATCTGCTTTTTATTTTTTCCAATAATATCGCGGTATCCAAATATCTCGTTCGCCATTTTCGAAACGCTTGCATAATTTCCCAGTCGATAATTGACAACGAATGGCCGGGGCAATTTCCCGCTGAATCGCAGAAAAAATGATAGTAGAATTGGAAATGAATTTCTTCAATCATTTTTTTGGGTTTATCGAATAAGCCGGGCTGTGCGTATGCTTGAATTTTCTTTTCCAAATTCGAACCTCGCCTCTTTTTCGCCTCGAAAGCAACTCGCTTCGGTTTGATCAGTCCGAGCGATGTGTTATGAACAGTTTGATCGAGTTTTAATTGACAAAAGGTTGTCCGAGGAGCTTTCAATACGACCTCTTTTCTTTCTTTCCATTTTTGATCGGTAGATAAATATTTCAGGATTTTAATTGATGAAGACTGAATTCGATAACTTTCGGGACGAAGGTCATCGCCGGCTTTGACGCATTTTGTCTCGATGATACTGTATTTTTTAAACCTTTGGTCCGATTCGAGATCTCTAAATGGAACAGGATATAAGCGGATCCATTCCTGTGATTTGATATCGATTCCGGCGCAACAGACGGTTTCGCCGTAGGACACGCTGGCGATAGGATAGGCTTTAACGCATATGAGAATTTCTTTTGTATCAAAACCGGATGTTTTCAAATATGATGAACCTGATATCCTTGACCGGTGATATCAAGAATTTTCTTCGCGACGAGCGATCGATGGCAGTTTGCCGGAGCTTTTTCAAAACACATGAAACAGGAGGTTTTTTCGTCGATGTCGCGGATGACTTTTTGAAGCGATTCAGCCTGCTGAAGGAGATGATTCATGTATAAACGGGAAAAATCCTCAAAATCGAGATTGCCTTTCAATTTATGTCTAATATCCGATGGGCTTCCCAACGCACGAATATGGATGTATTCGATATTTTCCGCTTCCAGTATGCTTTTCAAAATCGTTTTTGAGAAACCCTTCTTTCGTGAGATGGGGATCTCCCGGATATCGATAAGCCGTTGAATATTATGGGATTTTAGATTCGAAACGAAATCTTCGATATACCGGCCTTCGTAGCCGATCGTAAAAAAGTATTTCGCGTTCATCTTCTTCGGATATTATATACCGGTGCCGTCATAATATTTAGACGTTAGGAAATTTAAAAATTCTCAAAGCGGGTGTATTTCTCTTCAGGTCCCTTGATAAAACAGCCCGAATCGGATACCTTTTCTCCTAGCTTCATTGACCCCCCCCTGTCTGATATGACCTTGGCGGGCCGGAAAATCATCAAAGGAGCATCTCATATGAAAATCAACAATCACGACTATAAGCCCTTCGTCTCGGCCTTTGATCCCGCCCCC
>CAZFOX010000963.1:0-1971 GCA_964520565.1 uncultured bacterium
ATGGCTGCGCGTAGAAGGGCGAGCGGAAACCATCGGCCAAATGCTGAACCTTCCAGAAGGCAAGAAGGTTCGCATCATTCTGCCCATCGGCGTTCCGGCAGAAATTCGCGCCCAGCGCGAAAAGAAGCCGTTCGCCGAACGGGCCTGGTTCAACCGGTATGGCGCGTCCGAATAAATCCGCCCCGGTGTTTCAATCGTTCCCATCATGAATTGGATGCCATCCTATTCTCCGTTCTTTCTGGCGTTTCTGCTCTGGAGCGCAACTGGTTGCGCTCCGGACAACCGCCCTTCGGGAAACCAACCCGTGGACAGGGCGCAATCGCCGGAAGAGAATCTCGCTCTGCCTGCAACGGCTCCCGCCGATTCCAACCTGAAGGAACAACTGGAATCGCTGAGCTATACCGCCGCGTCGGAACCGGCGCCCACCCATAAGAACGTGACGGTCTACGATCCAGACCTCGCCTGCAACGGGCTCAATCTCTACCCTTCGTGGCACGCACCCGAAGCCATCCTCATGGATATGAACGGGCGGATTCTCCATACCTGGCGCTACGAGATGAACCGCGTCTGGCCCAACGCGGTCTCTTCCGCCGAGATCGATCACCCCGATTTCTGGCGGCGGGTGTGGCCCTTGCCGGACGGCGATTTATTGGCTATTTACGAGGGATTCGGATTGATCCGGCTGGATCGGAATTCGCAATTACTATGGGATTATCCCGGCAAATGCCACCACGACCTGACCGTGACGCCGGAGGGGGATATCTACGTCCTGACCCGCGAGGCGAAGATCGTTCCCGCCATACATCCCACCGAGCTGGTCGTCGAGGATTCGGTCGCCGTGTTGGATCTCGACGGGCGCGAACGATGGAAACTCTCCATACTGCAATGCTTCCTCGATTCCGAATACGCCGCGCTGTTGGATAGTCTACCCAAGCGAACCGGCGATATTTTCCACACCAATACCCTCAAAGTGTTCGACGGTTCTCAGGCCAACCGTTCTCCCTTTTACCGGAAAGGGAACCTGTTGATCTCGATCCTCCACCTGGACGCGATCGCCATACTCGACCCCGCTCGGAAAAAGGCCGTATGGGCGAAGGTCGGCCCCTGGGATGCGCAGCACGAACCCACGCTGCTTGCGGACGGCCGCATGCTGATTCTGGATAACCTGGGAAATGGGGGAAAATCGAGAATTCTGGAGTTCGACCCCTTCACGGGCAAAATCTTCTGGGAATATACCGGCGAAGAAACGAAACCCTTCTATACAATGGGGTGCGGTTCCTGTCGCCGCCTGCCCAACGGCAACACCCTGATCGCCGAAACCGATTTTGGCCGCGCCTTCGAATTGACGCCCCAAAAAGAGATCGTCTGGGAATTCATCAATCCCCACCGCGCCGGAGAAAACGGCGAAATGATCGCCAAGATCGCCGAAATGATCCGCCTCGATGATTCCTATTCCATCACCTGGATGGAAAAAAAATGAAAAAACGGAAAGTATTTGAAAGAATCGTCCATATCCCCCGATATATCTCTATGCCAACCCAATGAATCAAAGAGGAGATAGGATTTGATGAATCGTCCATTAACGAAGCTTTTACTTGTTATCTTTTTAGTGGTTTGGTTGCTTGTCGGATTCGTGATCCCCACTCCCCGCGCGGCAGAGAATTCCTGGATTCTTCGCATCCCCGAAGGAACCCGCGTAGTGGGAACCTTTAATGAATTCCGCTCCCTGAAAGAAGAATACCAGCTGCTTTGTAAACTCTACTTCGCGCCGGGCGATTACAATCTTCCCCTGGAACCGGGCGAATATACGATTTATCTGTTTAACAAAGTCGAATTCGGCCCCGATCGCCAGGTGGGAATTCCCCGCCGGTCGGGAAACCTGACCGTCGAGCGGGAAGGAAACCGCGTCTTCTATACCATCCGGCACGAGGTCGATTTCGCCGATAAAACCATGAACCTGGAATGGCCTTA
>CAZFOX010000964.1:0-1964 GCA_964520565.1 uncultured bacterium
TCTGGAGGCCGATTCGGAGACTCTCGATCCATCTGCGGATTGGCTCCAGCGATTTCGGTAGCGTTTCGCGGCGGAGCGTCGGGCCGGGATTCCCAAGGTGGAGACTCGTCGGGGCGAGGCCGATTTCTATCGAATATAGTTTCGGATGCGTTTGGATTGGTAGCGCCGTTGGGTACGGCGTCCGGTCGGGAACCCATATAGGGAGGCGGCGGTCCACCCGGAGGACCAAAGGGCGGTCCGAGCGGTTCGCGGTCTCTTTCATTGGTGGCGGGCCAAATGATGGTAGGTGCATACCCTCGTTCATCTTTTCTCTTTGAATCAAAACCCAGATCGACCAAATTTACAAACGTGACGGAATTCCCTTCCCAGCGCTCCCCTTGGGAAGGAAGATTTTTGATATTGAGATCGGCCAAACTCCCGGCCGACGCGACAATCTGACTCTCGGAGTTTAAGAGCGCCACGGCCCGCAATTCACTCGATTTCACTAATTCTTGTAAAGCATTTTCCAAAATGGTTTGGCGAATCACTCCGAAATGCGCTTGAGAGCGAATTACCACACCTAAAGAATTGGAAATGTCGCGCGCGTGGTCGATCAGCATCGTGTGCATGGAGGCTTTAAACCGGAAATGTTCAATTCCCTGCCACACGATCATCAATCCCCAAACCAGCGCCAGCAAGCTATAAATGGTAATGGAGCGTTTCATACATTATTACCGAAACGGACGGATCCGCTTGGAAGATCTCGCCGCCGATTTTTTCTCAACCGCGGTTTTGGGTTGATTCGCTTCCGGAATCGGTTTATTCTCTTCCACTTTTTTATCTTCACTTAAATTATCGAGATATTTTTTCATTTGTTGATTTGAAAACACTTCGGGTACCAATTCCATTTGATTTTTTTCATCCGCAGACAATTTCGCAATCTTCGCCTTTCCTTCCACCACCAACGGCGTGAGAAAGATCAGCAATTCGGTTTTGGTTTTCGACGTAGTCTTCCGGCGAAACGCCATTCCCAACAACGGGATATCTCCCAGAACCGGCACTTTCTTAACGGTTTCCGTATTATTATCCTCCATCAAACCGCCGATAACAACGGTTTCCCCATTCGGCACCACAACGTTAGTCTCCGCCGAGCGCATCGCGAAAACCGGCGCATCGACCGTATTGGAAATAGGAACAGTTTCACCGGTAAGCGTGGAGATTTCCGGATTGAGATACATTTCCACTAAGCCGTCGGAGGTGATATAGGGTGTTACGCGCAGGATGATACCGATATCATCGTATTCGACCGTATTGATGGTTTGCCCGTCCTGCGTAACCCGGCTGTTGCGGACAAACGGCACCTGTTGGCCTACAGTAATGGTCGCTTCTTGGTTGTTCCGCGTCAGGACCGACGGGCGGGACAGCACTTCGAGCTTGCCGAGCATGGGCCGTACACCACGCGGCGCCTGGGCGATAAGGGTGTTGATGAACTGCAAATACTTGCTGAACAGTTCAGCGTCACCCAGGCGGTTGGCCGCTGTTGGAGCCGTCGCCAGCAGCAGTTCGATCACGGCGCCAGAAGTCTTGGAAGCCAGGTTGAGCGCGACTGTGGCGAGCTCGCCCACCACGTCTTCCCCCACCTCCTTGGCGACCAGGGGCGCGTTGTCGAGCCAGTTTTCCACCAGCGAATCGCCCTTGCCCAGACCGCGCAGCGCACCCGCGCCTTTGAGGTAGTTGTCCAGCCCACGGGGGCTGAGCACTTTGGTGGCGTCGGGCCAGGCGGCGTGCAGCACTTCCTGCGAGTGCGGCGACAGGTCCTGGAGGTAGTCGGCGTAATCGTCGAGATTGATGGCCATGGGTCATGCCTCCGCGTTGCAAATCACTGCCATCAGAAAAACGTGCCCACCGCAGCATCGAGTGCATCGCGCATGTCGGGGTCGTCGGTGATGGGGCGCACCAGGGCCACGCGGCAGGCGGCCTTGGCA
>CAZFOX010000965.1:0-1963 GCA_964520565.1 uncultured bacterium
GTATACCGAGGGAGGCACGATTCCCGACCGGGGATATTTCTCCCTGCGGCATCGCGACACGCGCTCGAAAATCGGTGAACTGGATGAAGAATTCGTTTGGGAACGGCGGATTGGCGATACGTTTATGCTGGGAACCCAGGTATGGAAGATTCATCAGATCACTCATAACGACGTGTTGGTTCTTCCCACCGACGAGCCCGCGAGAATCGCTCCTTTCTGGCGCAACGAACAGGTGAACCGCGATTTCTATTGTGCGGAAAAGATTACCCAGTTTCTCGAAAAAGCCGATCGGAATCTGAAAAGAAAATCGTTTCATCGGTCGTTGATCGAAGAGTATCCCTTGCAGGAAAAAGCCGCCGATTCACTCATCGATTTTCTCCAATACCAGAAGGATTTTACCTCGTGCAGCTTGCCACATCGTCATCATCTTGTCATTGAGTATACTCACATACCGGGCGGCCAGGCGGACTGGCGGCAGGTTATTTTGCACACTTCGTGGGGGGGACGGGTGAATCAACCGCTTGCGTTAATTCTGGCGGCAGTCTGGGAAGAACGCGGTGGAGGCCACGCCGAGACTGTTGCCAACAATGAAGGTGTGTTGATGTCGGTTACGGATGAGATTTCTCTCGCCGATCTGCTGATTTCCATTCAACCGGGCGATGTGGAAAAATGGCTGCGTAAAAAATTAGAATCGAGCGGATTCTTCGGCGCGCGTTTTCGCGAGAATGCTTCGCGGGCCTTACTTCTTCCCAAGGGACGTTTCGGAAGACGAACGCCATTATGGCTGCATCGCCTGCGCTCCAAGGAACTATTGGAATCTATCGGACGGTTTGACGATTTTCCGATTCTTCTTGAAACCTGGCGCACCTGTCTGTGCGACGAATTCGACCTGTCTTCCTTGCAAAACCTGCTTTCCGAACTGCAAATCGGTGAAATCCGAATTTCAGAAATCCATACTTCGGCTCCCTCTCCATTTGCCGATAGTCTTGTATGGATTCAAACCAATACGCTTGTCTATATCGACGACGCCTCCTTCTCGGATACACCCTCTGCCTTGCGTCAGGATCTGATTCAGGAAGTTGCCGGAAATCCCAGTCTGCGGCCTGAAATCTCTTCGGACTTGATCGAGCAACTCGAACGGCGGTTGCAACGCCGAATTCCCGGCTATGTCCCCGATTCGGACAGGGAACTGCTGGATTGGGTGAAAGAGCGTCTGCTGATTCCCAGAAAGGAATGGGACTCTCTTTGCGAGGTCATCCTTACTCATACGGATTGTATTCTTGATGAGATATTTCAGACATTGGCGAAAAAGATCGTCTTTCTTTACCTTCCGGATTGTACAGAACCGGCCATTATCGCCGTGGAAAATATACCGCGTTTGATGGCGGCGTTCGAATTCAGAAAAACCGACGTTGCTTATTCTCTCATTACAAATCGGGAATCTACCCGCCGCTTCAGTCTTGATGATTTGTGCACCCCAAAACACTCCGCTTCGCTGGAGGACGATGGAAGCCTGACGGATTGGCTGGGGCAATGGCTGGCGTTTTATGGTCCCGTCTCTTTTGAATTTGTGATGGGTATTCTGGGCATCGAGAACGCTTTACTTCGAGAAGCGGTGGAAGAATTGCTGGAAGATAAGCGGTTGGTTCGAGGGCGGCTGTGTCTGGAGAGTGCTGCGGACGAAATATGCGATCGGGATAATTACGAACGCCTCTTGCGGATGATACGCCGCCAGGCTGCGCCTCGATTTGCACCGTTGCCAGTGGATCGTTTGCCGCTCTTCATAGCGTACCATCAGGGATTGACACGAAGAGGGGAATCGTTGGAAGAATTACAGAATGTCCTCGAACCGCTTTTAGGCTTTGCATCGTCTGCTGAACTCTGGGAACGGGAGTTTATTCCGGCGCGTATGAAACGCTTCCAGCCGGACTGGATGGACGATTTGACACGCGATTCGGATTTG
>CAZFOX010000966.1:0-1962 GCA_964520565.1 uncultured bacterium
CGCCAGTCGGAGCAACTCGTCGGTTATCGTCCACGCGCGCTCGATTTCATCCCGCGTCTGCGCGTAGGGAGATTTCATCCCCAAAAACCGGTAGCGCCAGACTTTCAGGCCATCCGACAAGAGATGTTCCAAATAGAACTTCCGGGATCGAGTCTGGGGCGGTGTGACCGGTTCACGAATTGCCAGCGGATCGTCGTGGGAGGGATCGTAATCGCAGCGAACCACCCGTCCTTCGGAATCCAGATGGAAGGCAGGCGTATCCCGTTTCAGGTTATCCGGAAGATCGTTCCAAAAAAAGAAGATCACCGCCAGATCGGGTTGAAAAGCAGCGCCGAAATGGTCGAGCACCGCGAGTTCGTTTCGCGTGCCATACCCATTACAACCGGTATTGGCCACCTCGGCATCCGGCCAGGTCTCCTGCAATAAAGCGGCAAAGGTTTCACCGTTATTGGAGCCGTACCCATAGGTAAACGAATCCCCCAGAAGAAGAATACGATGCAAAATCCCGGCGGGACGTTCGCGGGCATACTCTCTCTCGCCCCTCCACCCCTGTCGAGAATGTCGAAAGTGGATCGAATATTCCGGTGTAATATGAACGCCTTCCACACCCGGCAGAGGAGCGAAACCATAAATCGGTTCGGTGGCAACGCCCGGAGTGGATCGCAAATCCCAGGGAACCCAGAATAGACGCAATCCAATTTCCACGGCAAAAAGGGCGAATACCAGCGAGACGATGGTTAACAATGAATTCGCCAAGCGCCTGGCTATTAACTGGAAGTATGAAAGATTCATACGCTTGCTCGGAGATGGGTTGCCATGCAACTCAGAAAACAGAGAATGATACACCGTTTTGAAAGAAATGAGCGGGGGTCTTACTGATACCAATATAGATTGCTTCAATTCGTTCACAATGACACTCCTCCCATAATACCGCCATGGGAAATCCGCGTCTCCATGAATCGTCCAGATGGTTGATAAAAAATTAGACACCCTCTTCTTTCGATGAAATAATTAGCCATCGATAAAATCACGTGCATTATCGATTAAATATCCAGAATAAAATAGAATAAATTCTCGGCAATAAAATACAAATCAATGAAAAAATATAGTTACAAATGCCATTTTATGATATTGTTCTCTGAGACAATACAAATTCTCTATTTGATACGGCACAGTTCCATGAAAAACCTCTTTACCATCGATGTGGAAGACTGGTTTCACATCATGAACGTTCCTTCCACGCCTTCCCCCGGGCAATGGGATTGTCTCCCTAGCCGCATTGAGACCAATTTCTTCCGTTTGTTGGATTTACTCTCGGAATACCACGTCCAGGCCACCTGCTTCTTTTTAGGCTGGACTACCGGCAGCCATCCCAATCTCATACAGGAAGCGTCCCGGCGAGGCCATGAAATCGGCTCGCACGGCTGCTGGCATCAATTGATCTATCAGATAGATGCTTCCGGATTTATCCAGGATATCATGGAGGCGCGCCGCCGGATTGAGGATGTCTGCGGATTCCCCATTCGCAGCTACCGGGCTCCCGGTTTTTCTCTCACGGAACAAACGCCGTTTTTCTTCGACGCGCTGTTGAAAGCCAATTACGAAATCGACAGTTCCATCTTCCCCTGCTCCCGGGAACATGGCGGAATCCGATATAACTATTACCAACCCCACCGGATCGGCGCTTCCCAGGGGAGTATCTATGAGTTCCCGATCTCCACCGCCACGCTTTTAGGTCAACGGTATTGTTTTTCGGGTGGCGGCTATTTTCGATTGTTTCCCTATTCCTGGATCGCTTCCCAGATTCGAAAAGCCAACCAACAGGGGTATCCCGTTCTCATTTATATCCATCCCCGCGATATCGATCCCGATCAACCGCGCATGGCGATGAACTGGAGACGCCGGTTCAAGAGTTATTATGGGCTAGCCCAAACCGAAAGAAAACTGATACGATTGTTCAAG
>CAZFOX010000967.1:0-1956 GCA_964520565.1 uncultured bacterium
GGGGCATCATGAGATCATGATCCCCCTTCTTTTCATGGCGTTGTTTGAGGGAGTGGAATGAAAAGGGTGAGTGCGGTAACACTCACCCCGGGACGTCGATCCAGGAACCTATTATCACCCAATCGCGGCTTGATACCGCCGGGCTACCTCTTCCCAGTTGATGACATTGAAGAAAGCCGCAATGTAATCCGGCCGTTTGTTCTGGTAGTGAAGGTAATAAGCGTGTTCCCATACATCGAGGCCTAGAATCGGTGTTTTTCCTTCCATCAACGGTGAATCTTGGTTGGCGGTGCTTTCAACCAGCAGTTTCCCACTCTGAACGTTCAGCCAGGCCCACCCGCTGCCAAACCGCCCAGCAGCAGCAGCGCTGAAATCTTCCTTGAATTTCTCGAACCCACCTAATTGAGCTTCAATGGCCGCCGCCAGATCCCCCGACGGCTTTCCTCCGGCTTTCGGAGCCATAATTGTCCAGAATAAAGAATGATTGGCGTGACCGCCGCCGTGGTTACGAACGACCGTACGGATTTTTTCTGGAACTTTTTCAATTTGAGCCAGTATTTCTTCTACCGGTTTTCTCGCCCACTCGGTTCCTTCGACGGCGGCATTCAATTTGTCGATATAGGCCTGGTGATGCTTTGTGTGATGAATCTCCATCGTGCGTGCATCGATGTGAGGTTCCAGGGCGGTGTAATCGTAAGGGAGTTTGGGTAATTGAAACGGCATCTCTTTTTTCCTTTCTTCTGCGATCACAGGTCTAACGTCTGACATTATTCCAGTTCCCACAATGGAAACGCCTAACCAACCGCTTCCCAGTTTGTGGATAAATGAGCGCCTGGTTTGAGTCCTTTCTTTATTTTGAGGAATGCCTTTTTTGTTCGACATTTCTCTCTCCTTTTTCCCGCATGGAGTTAAGTACATCATAAAGTTTATAAATTATATAAATATTATAAACATTAATATTCTTTTGTCAAGTCAAAAAATAAAAATCTTTTTCTTATTTCCACACCATAGTTTTATCCAAGGTGGTATAATAAACGGCTACTAGGCCGATCAATTTAAGTATTGAATCGATAGAAAATTGCAGGTATATTGATAAATCGTTTATAATCAGATGATTAGGAAAGGGAGAAAAATGATGATTCACACAGGATGGCGAAAGTTGATCGAGTGGTTTTCTCCGGAAGAGATTTCAGCGCATTGCGATGGCCCATGTGGCATATACGATCCAGCCTCCGCACGTATAGCCGCAGAGGCAGTCATCTCGATGACCAAAAAAATCCAGGCATTGGAAGTCCCATCTGCCGCCGACAAACAGGCAATGGCAGCCTATCACAATACACTGAGCCGCTATATTCAAATCAAGGAAGAACAGGCGCATATCGCAAAAAGCGAGATATTGGTTCTATGGACGGATTATTTTAAGCCCCAGCACCTGGAAAAATTCCCAGATCTCCATGAGATCGTTTGGAAAGCGGCGAAATTATGTTCGGTCTGTAAACAGGAAGTGAATCTCGAACATGCCAACGCATTAATGGAATCGATCCGAAAGATTCACGAGATATTTTGGGCAACAAAAAATCGGGAAGTTACCTGGTATACAGCCAGCTGATCGTATCCGGTGGCTTTGGAAATCCGATTTCGATGGATGCGCTCTTATGAAGATCGCCTTGAATCGTGCCAATCCTCGGGAGATTGTCCTTTGGCTATTTCGCCGCCGCCGCCCTTTTCGAATTACGGGGAATTCAATGCTTCCTGTATTGGTTCCCGGGAACCTGGTCCTTGTGGATGAATATGCATACCGGAAACGAATGCCTCAGTTGGACGATATTGTGATGGCTTGGCATCCATATCAGACCGGATTGCGGATGGTGAAGCGGGTATCGGGAATCACAAAGGATGGCCGATTTTTTCTGGAAGGTCTCAACCCTCTCGAGAGTACGGACCGCCATGCTTTCG
>CAZFOX010000968.1:0-1949 GCA_964520565.1 uncultured bacterium
GGGGGGGGGGCCCCCCCCCCCCCCCCACTACACCCACTCTATTCAGCGAAGAACCTTCAATAATAATGTTTCTATAAGGGGGAGGGTGAGGCTTTAGCCGAGCATGTATTATAAACTTAAAGGCTCGGCAGGAGCCTCACCCTCCCATTTCAATAACGATATTCATGTATTTCCGTAACGAGACTATACGGAAAGAATCGTGCGAGGATAGGGCAGATGCAATTTCTTGTAAAAAATTAATTCTTCTTTTCGAGCGTTAGTTGAATGATTGTGGATGAATTTGGGAGCTCTTCATTTGGACCGGTTAATTCTTCAGGAATAAAATCGATGGTTTCATAACCAGGAACCAACAATCGTATAGGGTGATCGCCAAGTGGAGTATTCACATACACTCCATTTGCTTGTATCGGGTTATTTTTGTAGAGTGAATTTAGTTCGGCTAAATTAAAATAAGCCTCTTCGCTATTTAGTATAGGCAGAGGGTAAGACCTCTGGCAAATGAAACTCCAGTTTCGCCTCAATCCAATAAATCATCGTGATGAAATTCTTGACGTTTCGAAAGCCACGAGAGCGAGCCTTCACTGCTTGAATCAGGCTATTCATTCCCTCTAAAAGTCCATTACTAGTCTGGGTTTGAAACCACCGCACCACCCCATCTCGAATACACAAAACATGCAAATACCACCAATACCGTTTGACAATAGATCCAATGTTCCCATACCGGTTCCTGGTACCAGGTCTATTTCTCCCGCGCTGGATTCATTCCGGCCAATAACCGAATCGGCTACGATGGCTGAATCCGCCTCGCCCTGATTATTTGAGGGAGGATTTACGTATTGGACGAGGACGGAACATTCAAGGCTTTTTCCAGTATCTCGTAATTGCGCTTGACCATCGTGCGGGGATCGTTCATCAGCCCGGCGCTGATAAGGGTGTTATCGTAGATATTTTCTACGATCAGCTTTAAGAAATCCTCATCGCCACCTTGTTTTTTTAGATGGTATAATTGAACCAGAATCGGGTGTTTGGGATTAATCTCCAGGGCGTTTTTGCTGAGGGAAGGAAAACCTTTATGAATCGATTGCATGATTCGCTGCATGTTGGCCGTCATCATTGCGTCGCCGCTAACGATCATGGCAGGGCTATCGACCAGGCGTTTCGAATCGCGGACGGCGGTTACCCGGTCGCCCAGAATGCCTTTCATCCAACCGCAGAGTATTTCGATGTCGTCTTTCGATAGTGGGGAATTTTCACCAATCTTTTCCACGGATTCGGGAGTTTCGGGAATTTCCAAATCGCTTTGATCGGCCGAGACCAGTTTTTTCCCTTCGAATTCCCGAAGGCCGGAAAGAACAAAATCGTCTATGGGTTCGTATAGATAGAGAACCTCAATACCGCGTTTCAGGAACGCTTCCATGTAAGGGCCGTTATGAATCGCTTCACGGGAAGGTCCGTTTAGGTAATAAATTTTATCCTGACCGGCTCGCATTCGACTGGTATATTCTGCAAGAGTAATGGTTTCTCCCTCGCTGGTTATAGACGATTCGAACAAGAGGAGAGGAGCAATATCCGATCGGGATTCAAAATCGTCGACCGATCCCTGTTTGAGAAATAAACCGAACGTTTTCCAAAATTCATTATATTTTTCGCGGTTATTTTTCAATGTCTCTCCCAGGAATTTAAGAAAGCGGGACGTGATAACTTTACTTAATTTCTTGATTAGAGCGTTGTTTTGCAACGTTTCGCGGGATATGTTCAGCGGAAGATCTTCGCTATCCACAACGCCTTTTACGAATCGCAACCAATCCGGCAGGATGACATCAGAATGCTGTTGGATCAGTATTTTGCGGCAATACAAATTGACGCCGGGATCCATTTTACCAAAACCAAATATTTCCATATTCGTTTTGGGGACAAATAGTAAAGCGTGTACCATTAGGGGAACGTCC
>CAZFOX010000969.1:0-1949 GCA_964520565.1 uncultured bacterium
GAAAGTTCATGGGATTCATCTCTTGGAAAGAATTCGTGGCGAGGAAACGCTGGCTGTTCTTCTCCACGCATTGGATTGTCCGGCTCTGAAAGATACGGCGGCTCAGGCTGCCGTTCGGATTGTTTGTCCCCAAGAGGGCGAAGCCTTCGGGTTACGCTCGAAGGAAGCCTATTGCGTTTTGGAGAAAGCGTTGCCGCTGCTGAACGATCAAGAGCTAATCGACCGCGCCAAGAAACACTTGCCGGTTCCTCTGGCCGAACCGGACGCCGACGGCTTCGTTCCGCTCTTCAACGGTAAGGATATGAGCGGTTGGGTATGGAGCGGCAGCTGGAATGAGAGGGACAGCGGCTACACCGTCCAGGACGGCGCGATGGTCTGCGATCCGCATAAAGCAGGCAATATCTATACCGACCGCGAATTCAGCGATTTCATCTTCCGTTTTGAATTCAAGATGATGACCAAAGCCGCCAACAACGGCGTGGGAATCCGCGCCCCGCTTTATGGCGACGCCGCCTATACCGGTATGGAAATTCAAATCCTGGATCATGATGATCCGGAATATAGTTGGATCAAACCCTACCAGGCGCATGGCTCGGTTTATGGCGTGATTCCTGCCGAGCGCGGCCATTTAAAACCGGTGGGCGAATGGAACGAGGAAGAGATCAAGATCGACGGACGCTTTATTCAGGTTACTCTAAACGGTCACGTCATTACTCAAGGTCATTTGGATGCAGCGCGCATGCCGGTTACCTTGGATCATAACGACCATCCCGGCCTGACGCGAACCAAGGGTCATATCGGATTTCTCGGTCACGGCTATGCATTAAGTTTCCGAAATCTTCGAGTCAAAGAACTCAACAAAGAACCGCGTCCGGATAACGTTCCGCCGGAAGGATTCACGACGCTCTTCAACGGAACCGATCTGAATGGCTGGAAAGGCCTGGTCGCCAATCCGCCCGAACGCGCTCAGATGACACCCGAACAATTGGCCGAGGCTCAAACCAAGGCTGACGAAAGCATGCGCCAGCATTGGAGTGTGGTGGACGGCGTCATCGTCTTTGACGGCAAGGGCGACAACCTCTGCACGATTAAAGATTACGGCGATTTCGAAATGCTGGTCGATTGGAAAATCCTGGAAAAAGGCGACAGCGGCATCTACCTGCGCGGAACGCCGCAAGTGCAAATCTGGGATCCGCAGAATTTCAAACTGGGATCGGGTGGACTCTACAACAATCAGAAGAATCCCTCCGGCCCGCTGGTCAACGCGGATAATCCCATCGGCGAGTGGAATACCTTCCGCATTATTATGGTGGGTGAACGGGTGACTGTGTATCTCAACGATAAACTGGTCGTCGATAACACGATCATGGAGAATTACTGGGAGCGCGACAAGCCGATCTATCCGGCGGGCGCGCTCGAACTGCAAAATCACGGCAACACGCTCTACTTCAAAAACATCTACGTGCGGGAACTGACGAAGTAAGATTGTGGATCGTATGGAATAAATCAAGCGCCTTCCTGCGAAAGCGGGAAGGCGCTGTTTCCTTCTTTACATAGTCAGTTTGTATTTAAGATCGATCCACTGAAATAACGAGGTCGTAATAATGAATCCACGAGTGATGTCCGTTCAACCCAATTCCAATTATACGATTACCCTGACATTTACGAATGGCGAAATCAAAACATTCGACGTTCAACCCTACCTGGGCAACGATTCGTTTCGGCAGTTGAGCGATCCCAGCATATTCAACGCCGTTCGCCCGTTTTTAGGAAGCATTCAGTGGCCGAACGGTCTGGATTTCTGTCCGGATACCTTATACGAAGAAAGCGTGCCTTGCGAGATTGTTTCGCAGTAAACAGCTCACAATAGGCTGGATCGAACAAAACGAGTTTTACCAAGACAATTCTTTTTTTATTTGCCCTCCGTAATAATCTCCCCCCGCCCCTCG
>CAZFOX010000970.1:0-1948 GCA_964520565.1 uncultured bacterium
CATCACACCGAAACCAGTCGCTTTCTCGCTGGGATATTCGATGCTGGCGATCGTCACTTCGGCGTTTTTCTGCACGTGGTATGCCAGCAACTCCCGATAATCCATCCGGTAGATATGATCGCCCGACAACACCAGGGTCCGATCGGGTTTGTGTTGTTGCAATAAAAACACATTCTGATAAATGGCGTCGCTCGTTCCTTCATACCACTGGGAATGAGTCCGTTTCTGAGGGGGGACGGTTTCGATAAATTCGTGCAGCTCGTGATTCAACAGGTTCCATCCATCCCGAATGTGCCTGTTTAAGGATTGCGATTTATATTGCGTTAAAACAAAAATATGGCGCAATCCCGAATTGATACAATTGGAAAGAGTGAAATCGACGATTCGATAGGAACCCGCAAAGGGTACCGAAGGCTTGGAACGGTCTTTCGTCAGGGGGAACAAACGTTCTCCCTGACCTCCGGCCAATATCAAGGTCAACGTGTTTCGCGTCAGCGACGGAGTTTGCCACATCGTCCATCCATATCTGATCGGTAGGTAGTTTATTTATTATACACGGCTTGCACTGGATCCGAACAAAAAAACGTATTTCCTCCGGCGATTCCATTCAAGTGGATTGAGATAAAACCTAAGCGGATTTTAAGGTTCGCACGGCGCCGGGAGGTTGCAAATAGGTACGGGCTTCCTCCAGGCGTCCGGCCTGCACCAGCAGGACGCCATACTCCGCCCGGATTTGAGGCTGATGAGGAAAACGTTTTACAAACGCACCCAATACCTCGATGGCCGATTCAGCCCGATTGGCATTGCGGCACATTTCCGAATACGTCAATAAAACATCCACCGATGGAGGGGAAGCGGATAAGCACGGCTCCAACGTCTCCAGCGCTTCCTCAAAACGCCCGATGTTTCCCAGCGCACGCCCCAATAACAAGCGGTTGCGTGTCCGCCCGGGATCCAATTCCACCGCCCGGGTCGCCCGTTGCAACGCTTCGTCAAATTCCCCCCGGTCCATCAGCATCGATCCCCACCAATAGTACGCCTCCACATTGGTGTCATCGAGTTCCACAGCCCGCTGAAACGATTCGACCGCATCATGAAAGGCCGATTGTTTCCGGTAGATTCGTCCCACACACACACGCGAAAGAGCGTTATCGTCCTTGATCTCTATCGCCTGACGCAGAACGTTGAATGCCTCCTCTTCCCGGTTGTTCTCCAAGAGGGCGCGTCCATACTTGTGCATGACCCGCCCCAAATAAGGCGACTGTTTCAAAATCTGTTGATACACTTGAATGGCGCGAAACCATCGGCGCATTTGGGAACTGAGATCCCCCACCTTCTCCAGATTCCTGATGCTGGGATCTTTGGCCACCGCTTCCTCGTAAAATTGAAACGCCTCCTCGAGTTGTCCCCCTTCTTCCAGGATTTCGGCCAGGTAATAAAAATCGCGCGCTTCGGCAAAATCGATCTTCACAATCATGCGCAACTCGCACATGAATGCCACCTTGTTTCCCATTTCCTTGAAAAGATTGGCACGTAAACGATGTCCGTCCAGATGCTGTTTATCGAACTTAAACAACTGATCCAGCAATCCCATCGCTTCCTTGTAATTTTTCTGCTGATAACTCTTCTCGGCCAGTTCGAACAGGCGAGTGACTTCCTCTTCACGGATCGAGGGGATTTTCTGGGCGAATTGCTGGATCAGCTGGGTATAAAAGGTAATGCGTTGTTCGATGGAGACCTTTTCCGTCTTCTGAGAAATCGTGACGAGTATTTTGCCCCGTTCCTGCTTGGATAATTGCTCGAGGCACCGGTCCAACGTACTTTTTAACTTCAATTCCTGCGCCTGATCTTTCCGAACCTGCTGATCGATCCTTTCGCGGAAAACGATAATCCGGTCGGCCAGAGACAAACACTCTTTTTTTAATTTATTGGCATTTTCTATTGCATG
>CAZFOX010000971.1:0-1946 GCA_964520565.1 uncultured bacterium
ACCGTTTTCGCGTCCATGCGGGTGTTGGTGAGATACCCCTTCAACCCATCCCAGCGTCGATCTTCTTCCACCTTCCGAAGATCGATGCTCACGGTGATCTCTTCCGCCTGGTGTTTGTACCGGCTGTGTAGGCGATCCAGAAATTTATACACGGCGCTCACCGACCAGGTGAGTCCTTTGTACCGATACAAGTAATCGGTCGTTTTTAATTTGCTGACGGGATAGGCCAGACGGGCGATCACCAGATGCCGAAACAATTCGTCCGGGATTTGATTGAATCCGATCCGGTCAAAGAGCGTCCCAAAGATCAGTTCCGGCCCGATGGTGCGGAGGTTGGCATTGGAGAGGCCTTCCATCGCACTCTGCACCAAGTGATCGCTGGGTGTTTGCAGAGTGAATAACGTGGGCTGGTCGGGGTTGGGATGGTTCGCCAGATATTGGGCTTTTTGCCAAAGACGTTCGATTTCATCCGGATCTTTCGAAGTCCCGACTGTCTGAACGACTCGGTATTTTCCGTGTTCCTTCCGGATCACCTGGACACTGATTGATCCGCTACGATTGGGGATTTTTCGGGCAAACATGCCCTTATTTTAGGCTTGCAACACCCATTTCTCAACTTTTCTAACCAGTAAACCCTTTAAATTCAAACCCTTAAATTTCCATGCCCATTTTCGGTGCGAAGTCAGGAAACATTTCCTTTGATTGAACCAGGATTGTGCATCCGATACAAGTTTCGAAATTAGTTCTTATTGCGATCACCCGGTCAGGGGAAACCAGTGGTTGACCAGAAAATATAAAAGAGGAAGAGTACCGAAATGGATTATTGTGGTCAGTAACACGCAGAGTACTACAAACCTTTTTTCGTTCTGCCGGCCATAATAGCTCACAATAAGCAGAGCGAGAAGACCGGTCGGCGCACCGGAAGAGAGAATCAACGCTCGCTGGAGTTCCACGTTTTCCATAGTGACCAGGGGTGCGATCAACATGGCCAAAGCCGGAGAGAGAACCATCCGGAAAAGAACCACGGCAATCAGCCCGGGTAAAAGAACCCGGTATTCGTGAATCTGAACGAAAAAGACATACTTCCCGAACAAGATGCCTGCCAGAACCAACGCCAGGGGAAGTGCAACCTTATAAAGAGGATCGATCGCTTCCAAAAATAAGTAAGGCATTTCGACTTTACTGATGGCGAGTATCAACCCAGCCGCGAGGGCGTAAATCAAAGGCAGTTTAAGAATAGATCCGATTCCTTCCTGAGTACCTCGCTCGTCTTCCACTAGATATAATCCTAAGGTAGCGAACACAAGCATGTAATAAAACACGATCATATTCACGATCTGCGCCGCCTGGCTGGGTTCTCCCAGCAAAGGTTGAATTTGCCGCAGTGCCAGTTCGCTGATAATGATAGTGTTCATCAAAAACAGGCGATGAATTCGCGACGAGACATCGAGAAACTGAAAGACCTTATACGCGATCAAAAATAAAGCGCTTGTATGAAAAACGACAAAAAACAGGATAAAAATAAAATCATGGGTGAAGGGAATTTGGCCCAGCGCATGCCGAAACAACAGAGCGGGTGCAAAGACAAACAGGCAGACTGCAGCAATGGAACGATCATCCAATCGCTGGATTACTCGTCCCAAAAGAATCCCGGCCAGCATATATGCAATCGGAATCAGGGTTTTCAAGACGTACGGTTCAAAAATGCCAATCACTCTTCCACTGCAACTTTCAATTCCTTTTTTTATCGCAACTAGCCTAACTTCAACAAGATATCACAAAAATGAATTTGGGAAAATGGACACAATCCGTTTCTTTTCCCCCTTCTCTCCTATCCCCGCTTGAGACAGGCGGAAGTTGGAATACAATCTTCTAGAAGTTCACTTCGTTCCATTCATATCGATCATACCGGAAACGCCGAAATTCCATGAACAAAATCATTATAC
>CAZFOX010000972.1:0-1945 GCA_964520565.1 uncultured bacterium
CCTATATCGCCGTATTGACCCTTCCCAAATGGCAGAGCCGCAATCCCAACGAGAATAATCCCGATTGGGTGAATGCGACGGCCTGGGTGGCTTTGCATTCCACTTCGCTCGATCCCAATGGCGATTTCATTGAAGGCGATTTTGTTTCTTCCTATAAGATTAACTTCAAAGAATCGGATGAACTTCAGGGCGTTGCCGGTGACGAAGATAACTGGGACGCGGCCTATCTGGCCACAGTCAATATGCACGTTCCCGCCGGCTTCCCCAAAGGAACCGCGGAAATTCTTTGGAGCGGCGGCGTATATGGATTCGGTCGGCTGGTAGTGGGCGATGTGGATGTGAACGTATCGGAATGGTCGCTGTTCTGATCGGTCGCGATAATCGCACCGATTGAAGCGATTCAATCAATCGTTCAGTAATTATAAGAGGAGCCGTTCATCAAAAACAGCTCCTCTTTTCTTTCTATTTCCTGTTTCGGATTCTTCCACTTGGCCGTTTGCATGAACGTTACTTATAATACCCCCATCCGTAAGGAACTCTGTTTGTACCTATTCCCGTTTGAGGATTGAAGGCGGTATTTCTTCCATGAAAAAGAGGAGTGGTATAGTTTTGTTGTATGGAGTCATGTCTGTTGCCAGCACGTTGCCCCTTTGGGCTTCTTCGCTGTCTACTCTGCAAGTGCCATCTCCGTTTAGTCCAGCGCGAATTCCTTTACAGTGGAGTGTCGATCAACCTCTGGAAGATGCGACGTATGCCATCTATTACCGAATGCCGGAAAAAGGAACGAATCGCCCCTGGGAATTGGTAGCGGGTCTGGGAGCGGTTAGCGCCACAAAAGGATTCTTCGAAGGAGAGCATGGCAAAGAATACGAGTTCCGGTCGGCGGTTTTTTCCAAACAGGGAAGCGATATGGTGACGCTGGCGGATTTTGATTACGTGAAAATCACCGACGATTACTATATCACACCGGACGCGCATCGGATCTTTCCGGCCTGCTCGTCGGAAAAATTCCGCTATACGATATTTCATAATGCGGACGAAGCCATCCAGGGAACCGGTTGCTATCATTTTACTTTTGAGTCGATCTGGGAAAATAAAGAGTCTGTTCCTCCCTCCGCTCTTTTCGGTCTACGGTTTGTTTCCGATATTCCTGCTCGCGATTGGTCGCCCTACCGATATTTGGAAATGTATTTTCGGAGCACTATTCCCGGTGGGATGGATATTTGGATTGAAACCCGGGAAGTGGGAATTCGCGTTCCGATACTCCGTTTTTCCGAAGACGGTGTGGCCCCCGGCCAATGGCATTCCATCCTGGTCGATCTCAATGAGGTTTTGGGCGATCCTCAGGCCAGGGATCATTTGCAGACACTGGCTTTTGTGAAACATCTGCGCGAACTGGAGCCTTCGGTGTCGTACGACGTGCAAATCGATGCCGTGCGGCTTTGGCGCGACCGGAGTTTTACGAAGACTACCGTGGATACCACCGAACCGTTGCCTCCGGAGAACGTTCAATCCAACGTGCGAGACACGGAAATTATATGGACCTGGAATCCCTCCACGGATGATTTATCCGATATAGCCGGGTATGCGGTTCAGTTCACAAACGATCGCCGCCAGGAATTGCCTCGGGAGATCATGCTCGCCACACCTAGTATTGCGATTCCTTATTTTAAGAAACCGGTCCTGGAAGAATATTATTTCCGGGTAGCAGCCTGCAATCGAGCCGGTTTGTGGTCGCCGGTCGTGGAACGGGGAATCACCCTGCGGCCATGAATGCGGCGATGGGAAGAAATAAGAACGCTGCAAATCGACAAGGCTCCTTTTTTTGTCTATTATCCTTATAGAGCGGCTAACAAAAAGTGTTGAGTAAAAAACAACGATTCGACTTTAAGATTGCTTCACTTCGTTCGCAATGACACGAACGTATCGCTATGTCATTGCGAGC
>CAZFOX010000973.1:0-1938 GCA_964520565.1 uncultured bacterium
TTTACGCTGTGATCCTGCGTGTATTTTTCAAACAGAGAAGACACATCGATTTCAAAGTGAGTATAGAATGGCGGGGCCTGGCTGATCGCGGGCGTATCCAGTTCGCTGATGCCCAGAGCGTCCCAGACAATCGCTTCGGACAATTCGAAGTCGACTCCCTTCAAGTCGCGGCCGCGTTCCCACGGCGATTTTTCTACGGGTTGAAGGGAATATTCTGCATAGAGATTCAGGGATTTCGCCGCTCCGGTCATCCCCCCGGATGCCATACCCAGGTTGAAATAGGTAACCAACTTGTCGCTCTCCCGATTTGCCGCCAGGTCGATCGGAAGGTTGGTGATAATCCACCCGCCATTGGCGTAAACGTTGACAAAGCCCTGGCGCTGGCCGGTATATTCCGCCAACCGTTTGGTTTCGATTTCCATCCGTCCCCAATTTGAATACCATTCCTGGTTCTTCTCGAAGGCGAAATGAACCTGACGAATGGTTACTCCCCAATGCGGGAAAATCTGAATCGGTTTCGATTTCATCGATTCGGCCATGGCAAAACGGATTTCCCGATTGACGGCGCCCAGATTCAATAGTCCGTCGCCATCCAGGTCTTCCAGATACACCATGACCGTTTCCAGCCCGGCGCTGTCGTTGTTTTGGTTGCTGTCGTGCAGGTACTTTACGTAAGGTTTGCCAAGAATCTTCCCGCATTCGAACACACGCACGGCATGCCCGCCGGTGGCATTGCCCGCCGCGTTGTCATAACTGAATACCAGTTCGACGTCCTCGCCGTCCTGGATCTGCTGGCAAATCCAATCGAAGGTGACGGTGGCGCCTTCATCCTCGAGTGTGCTGCCGTGAGCGGTATAATCGCCCGCGGGCAGAGCCTCATTCGGTGTCGTTCCCCACCCGCGCCCTTGATATTTATGAATCAACGAACCAGCCAGACCGCGATCCGATAGGTATTTGAATTTACCGTTCACCATCGGAGTGAACCAAGTTCCCGAACCGGCGCGGCGGGATGTGACCGACCGGTTGGCATAGGTATCGAGGAGTCCCACCAACGAATTATCCCCTTTCAACCCCATGACGTGATCGTCGGGAACCGATAAGCCGAATTCGTTTTCGAGGTATTGCAGGCTGTTGGCGATCGACATGGGGAAACATTGATTGTAAGCGGTCTCCACATTGGCCGATTGCGGTTGCGTATACGAAACGAACAGCGGTTCAATGACAAACTTCGGGATTCGCTCGAGCCGAGGAGGAAGTTGATAGATGGACGTGGAGAAGTCGCTCACACCCTGAGCGTTCCAAATCCACGGTTGATTCAATGGGAACGTTTTCACAGCACCCGGTTGCCATTCGAGAAGCGGTTTTTCGGTATAGGTCACATAAGCCTTAAACTCTGAGAGGCGGATCGACCGTTCCCGCAAGTAGGTGGCCAGTTGTTCGGAGTTCATATCGGCGGTTTTGTCCAGATCGACCAGACCGATATTAAAATAAGCGACCAGCCAACCGCTTTGCGTGCTTAAATAATTCGCCTTATTGGTCTGGACGGGGAGATTGACGACATGCCAGCCCTGATCGCTGAATACGTTGATATACCCCTGTTGCCGATTCGTTCTTCCCTCCAAAAGATAGGGATTAATTTCCAGCCGTCCCCAGCCGGAATTTTCCCATTTGGCGTCTTCAAAGAGAAAATCGACCTGATAGAATTGAATGCCGTCTTCCGGTCCCAAGCCTGGATCGGTAAGGGGCGGCGTCGGGGTTGGCGTTGGGGATTCGCTGGGGCGGCATTTCCAGCAAACCTGGATGATGCAGATTTCCGCTCCCACAATCTCCACCAGCCGAATCCCCGTCGAGCTGGTGAGGGTTAACGTCTGTTCGCCAGATTCTTCCATGGCCTCAAGCGAATCGACCAGGTTTCCCGCGTCGTCATAAGCGGATAGT
>CAZFOX010000974.1:0-1937 GCA_964520565.1 uncultured bacterium
CGCCGAAGCCGCGCCCGCCTACGCCGATCACGCCGAAGCCCAGCCGGTCGTTCGCACCCAGTACGCGTTTGGCGGAAAGGGCGGTCATGGAAACGGCGGCCGTTCCCAAAAAGTTTCGGCGATTCAATCTTCCTTTTGTTGACATCGCTATTCTCCTTATCGCTCTAAGGCTCTTGTTTATAAAAAACGTTTGGTTACCTGGTTTAAATGGCTTCTACTTAATCGCCCTGCCTGGGTGCTTTGGCCCAGTCCCGGATAAACCAGTCGATTAAATCCTGGTTCTCTCCGCATTGCCGAATCTCCTGCTTGTATGTTTCCGCAACCTGGGTGAGTTCCTGCACGATTTGAGGATATTCGGACGCCAGGTTGAATCGTTCGGAGGGGTCTTCGTCCAGATTGAAGAGTAAGGGTTGTTCCGGCGTAATCCACTTCACCTGCGATTTTTCCGCGTCGAAATCGTTATAGTTATTTTCCTGGTAACTGAAATGGATTTTCCATTTCCCTTTGCGCAGGGCGCGCAGGTGTTCGCCGCGATAGTAATAGATCGTCCGTTCGGGAGCGGGGCCGCCCTGCAATACCGGCATCAGATCGGTTCCATCGTAAGGGCGGTCGTGGGGAATGGTTCCGCCCGCCAGGCGAACGAGGGTGGGGAAGAAGTCCAGGGTGGAACCGGGTTCCAGAGAGACAGTTCCTGCGGGGATTCTTCCCGGCCACCGGGCGGCGAACGGCTCGCGCATACCGCCTTCCCAGGTATCGCCCTTTGAGCCGCGCAGCTGCCCGGCTGTACCGCCGTTCTGGAATTGCGTCATCCAGGGGCCGTTGTCGCTGGTGAATATAACCAGGGTGTTTTCGCTGAGTCCCAGGCGGTCGAGTGTGGCGTTGATTTGTCCGACGCTCCAGTCGATCTCTTCGATCACATCGCCGAACAAACCCCGGCGCGAGGTATCCCGGAATTTGTCCGAGGCGAAAAGGGGAACGTGCGGCATGGTGTAGGGCACGTAGAGAAAGAATGGCGTTTCCCGGTTCGATTCGATGAAACGGATGGCTTCCTCCGTATAACGACGGGTGAGAGTGGTTTGATCGGTGGGATGCTCGATACGTTCGTCGTTCCGCCAGATATCGGGATCGTTCATATCGTTGCTGTAAAGAAGCCCGTAATAATAATCGAACCCCTGGCGCAGGGGACGGTAGTCGTACGTACTGCCCAGATGCCATTTTCCGATGCAGGCCGATTTATAACCAAGTGGCTTCAGTGCTTCGGGAATGGTAATCTCATTCAGAGACATTCCCCGTCCGTTGCCGGGGAAGAAGACCTGGATCACTCCGGTTCGTATGGGATTGCGGCCAGTCAGCAGGGCGGATCGGGAAGGAGAGCAAACCGGATTGGCGCTGTAGAATTGCGTCAGTTGGATTCCCTCGTCGGCCATGCGGTTCAGATGAGGCGTGCGGATGGTGGGATTCCCGCCCCGGTTCCAGTCGCCATAACCCATATCGTCGGCGAATAAAATCACGAAATTCGGTTTCTTTTGCCGGGACGTACGGACGGCCGTTCCCGCACAACCGCCAAAGGCCAGCGTTCCCAGGCCGCCGCTCAAGGTTTTCAGAAAATCCCGTCTCTCCAATGGATTGGACATCATTCTCTCCCATCGAATAGCAATTTGTCTTCGTTCCTCCTTCTGGCAGTGAGGAAGCGTTAAGACAATTGAGCATACCAGATATTTCAGGAAATTTCGATGAGAGTGTCTAGTTTTTCCGATGCCGATGGAATCCATGTATGTTCTAATGAATTCTGTCGTTCTTTACCACAATCCAAGTTCAATACTTTTTAGCCGATATGTGGAATATCTGATTTGGGGTTTAAAGGCCGGATTGCGTCACTTATACTAGCGAGGTCTACGACCTCAAACCGACTAGCCGCAGCAGGAGGATTATGGTAA
>CAZFOX010000975.1:0-1934 GCA_964520565.1 uncultured bacterium
GGTTGTCGATCGGACTGTGCAAAAAGGAGCGCGTGCGTCCCCGCCCGCAACCAGAACCCCTACTTGTCCATAGGGTTGTCGATCGGACTGTGCAAAAAAGAGCGCGTGCGTCCCCGCCCGCAGCCGGTAAAGCTTGTAGTTCGCAGCGATCCTCAATTATTCCGGTGATTCATATTATTCCGGTGATTCATCTCAAAGAGGACCTTGCCGTTTCGCCCTCCCTTGGAAGCGTGCTCGATGGCGGGAATGGCTTCTTCCAAGGGATAAGTGGCTTCGATGGGCACGTCCAACTTGCCCTGGGCGGCCATATCGAGCACGGCGTTGAACATCTCGAAAATGGCCTCCCGGCTCGCATGCTGCGTCCAACTCTTCAGCCAGAATCCGGCAAAGGTAACGTTCTTGAAAATCAACAGTCCGTTGGGGATGGTCAACGGACGCATTCCCATCGCTCCCACTGTGACGATGGTGCTCTTGGGAGCAATGGCTTTGGCCATTTCCACCACGCTGCGGCCGCCGACAGCGTTGATTCCCAGATGAATCTCGGCCCCGCCGGTCTGTTCGGCGATCTGTTCCGCCGAAGGCTCCTCATCGGCAATGACCACGGTCGCCCCCAATTTCGTCAACGGCTGCACCAGTTCCGGACGGCGAACCAGGTTGCAGGTATTAAAACCGAGGTGATGCGCCATTTGAATTACGCATCGTCCCAAAATCGAATTGGCGGCGTTCTGGACGATCCAATCGCCAGGCTTCAAATCCACAAAATCATGCAAGAGCCTCCACGCCGTAGTTGGATTCACCGACATCATGGCAGCGGTCGCCGTGGGAATATTATCGGGAAGGGGAATCACCCAATCGCTGTCCTGAATCTGCGCTTCGCACCAGGAAGCAGAATCGGGACCCGGAATTACATATTGCCCCACCGACAACCCCCTCACCTCCGAACCCATATCCGCGATACGCCCCACACCCTCGTTCCCGGGAATGAGCGGAAACGAAACCGGAACGGGGTATTTTCCCTCAATGAGATTGATATCCGCCGGATTGATCGGAGAAGCGCTCATTTCAATGAGTACCTGATGGGGACGCAACGGCGGCAGACGCAACGACTCCATGCGCAGAACATCGTGAGGAACGCCGTGCTCGTGAATTAAAAGTCCCTTGTACATCATTGGATTCACCTCATGACTATGTTGATAAATTTTTATCAGATTAACGATAACTTTAATTATTATATATTTTACCAATTATATCAAGATTAAAGGTACTGTAAAGATGATTTTTCATGTAGATTCTGATACTGGAAGTCAAATTATCTTTGGCTAGGTTTTTGGTGGAAAACCGAAATGGGATTATAACCACGCAAGGCTGAAACGGAACGTCCAGACGTGATAAAATACAAAAAAATAGTTGTTGAAAAAATTAACTAAGTCCTGGGGAAGAATAGAGTTATGAAAATCCTATCCTGGCAGGAGTTCGAAGCGGTCGATATCCGGGTGGGAACGATAATCCGCGCGGAACCGTTTCCCAAAGCGAGAAAGCCCGCCTATAAAATATGGGTGGATTTGGGCGAAGAAATCGGCGTCAAACAATCCAGCGCCCAGATCACCGATCTTTATGAGATGGATGAACTTCCAGGGCGTCAGGTTCTTTGTGTCGTGAATTTCGCTCCCAAGCAGGTGGCCGATTTCATGTCGGAGGTATTAGTGACGGGATTTATTCAGGAAGGAGGCCAGGTTGTCCTGGCGCAGCCGGAGCGGAAAGTCCCGAATGGATTGAAACTGGCCTGATGTTTTGCCATGATGAGAAATTCCGACAACTCGGGGTTCATTTTATTTGAAATTGTTCCCTCGCCCTCCGGGAGAGGGTTAGGGTGAGGGATGGTTTATCATCAACGTAACTATTAGAATCAATTGAAATAATCCACTAGGAATGAC
>CAZFOX010000976.1:0-1932 GCA_964520565.1 uncultured bacterium
GAACATCCGCGTAAACTCGGGAGCCCATTCCTCCACTTTTTTCTGATCGTCGGGATGCACCAAAATGCGCACCGTTTGCCGATCGGCTGCCTGGCGAATGCATTCCTGAGCGACACGTACCACCACGGCGTCGTCTTCCTCGATTTTCAATTGAATCACCCGCCCGGCAATTTGCACAACCAATCGGCGGATTTCCGTTTCCTGATCCTGGATCATTCCCTGGAGGATTTTCTGGCCTTGCACGATCATCTGTTTCAGTTCGTTGACAATCCCCGAAACCTGTTGCCGGGCTTCGGTCAATCCCTGATTGTATCCTTCCTGATATCCCTCCTGGCGTGCCTGCTCACGGGCTTCTTCGGCCTCAACCCGCGCCTGGGCGCGAATTTCATTCGCCTTCTGTTCCGCATCGGCGATGATGGCATCCGACTGGTCAGCCGCATCGCGTAAAATCGCTTCTTCCTGAGCATGCGCCTGGTCGAGAATTTCCGCCGCCTGGTCGTCAACGTGCCGCAACACTTTTCCCGGCTCCACGATGCGATAGGAACGTTCCTGCTTCACGTTGGGCGCTTTAATAATTCGTACCAAGATCAAATACTCCTCTTTTCAAAACGCAGGGTTTTCAATTCTTCCAACGAGAAGACGATTCGCCCGCCGCTTTTCTCTATCCAATATTCTACCTGGAGATTGACGCGCACGCCATCGTTTTCCCCGGAACGCCGGAAATCGCCCCGGTATCCGTGGATGATTTTATCGCCCAACCCGAAGGCATATCCAATCTCGGAAGCGGTTCCCGAATCCACATCGCACCCATCCAGCACCGCCAAAACACCGTGGCATCCCTGCAACAGGGTGGCATTGCGTTCGGCGATTTTCATCGCAGCGGCGTGTAGACTCCTTCGGCGTTCCCCTGGATCGGGGAGAGCATCCACCCGGCGCAGTTCTTCTTCCAGATCGTGCGAAGCGTCCCAGGGATTTATGGGTTCAACGCCGAGTTCCCGAAGGATACCGCATAACACGGGAAGTAAACTCCGTGTGCTTTCAGCAAATCCCAGGGGAGAAGCCAGAAAGACTTTCAACGCATTTCCCATTCCGTCCTCCGTACTCGATCAAAATACTCGCGAGGTCTGGGTTTCATATGGATCTCGTTCGTAATGACGGTTCACACGAGAAATTCACTCCCCCCCTCTCCCCCCCATAGGATGGGACAAAGCGCAGCGTGTCCCATCTAAGCGCCGTGTGTCCCATCGCAACAACCGGGCTAATTAACATATTCTTCTTCCCCCCGGTGGAGGGTATCGATCTCCCCGCTTTCAGCCAGTGTCCGGATATAATTCAAAATTCGCTGCTGCGATTCCTCCACCGATTGCACGCGGACAGGCCCCATCAATTCCATATCTTCCGCTAGCGTCTCGGCCATGCGAGATGAAACATTATTGAAAATCTGCTGGCGGACTTCATTGCTCGCGCCTTTCAGGGCCTGAACAAGATCTTTGGAATCGATACCCCGCAAGACCTTCTGCAACGTCCGGTCGTCGAGAGTGACCAGATCGTCGAATGTGAACATCTGTTTTTTAATCTCACTGGCCAGTTCCTGATTCTCGGCTTCAAGCGATTCAAGAATACTGCGGCTTGTATGCCGATCCACGCGGTTAAGCAGTTCGGCCAGAGAATCGACGCCCCCCGACGGCGTATATTCATGCGCCAGAAGGGTCGCCAGTTTCTTTTCCAGGATTCGTTCCACTTCGGCGATAATTTCGGGATTGGTCTGATTCATGGTGGCAATACGAAGCGCCACTTCTTTTTGCACGTCCGGATCCAGGGCGGATAGAATCAAGGCGGCGCTCTCCTCCCGCAGATGCGAGAGAATCAATGCGATGGTCTGCGGGTGTTCGTTCTGCAGGAAATTCAGCAGATTTTGCGGATCGACGTGTT
>CAZFOX010000977.1:0-1931 GCA_964520565.1 uncultured bacterium
AACGGCATGGCCAGCCAATTCACCTTTTACTGACGGACGTCGTGTTGCCGAAAGAAGGCGGCCGATTTATTGCGGAAAAATTAATGGTGGCACACCCGGCCATGAAAGTCCTCTATATGTCGGGTTATACCAACGAAGCCATCGTTCACCACGGAATTTTGGAAGAAGGTATCTCTTTCCTTCATAAACCCTTCACCGTCGACGATCTCGTCAAAAAAGTGCGGGAAGTCCTGGACCGGGAGTGATCATTCCCAGGGTGATGGAATGTTGACATTCCGAAGAAACGCGGCGGCGTTTTCCGGTGGCGTACATTCCACATGAGCGCCGGTTCGCGCAAACCAGTCGATCAATCCGGGAGGACTGGGAAGAAATTCAAAATGCCAATGATAAAACGATCCGTGCGAGGAGGGGAAATGCCGTCTCGGCATCGGGACGGGTGCGGTATGGAGCGCCATCAATATCCGCCAATCAGGAATCGCTGCTTCCAACCGGGCGGCCACATCTTTGATGGCGGCGGCGAGCGAAGGAAGTCGGGTTTCCGGTTCATCGTGGAATTCGGCGGCGTGGTTCTTCGGGAAAAGATGCACTTCGAATGGATACCGGGAAGCGAACGGGCAGTAGGCCACATAATCGTCCGATTCGCAGACCAGCCGCGATTCATCCTGCAGTTCCTGGCGGATCATATCGCAGAACAGGCAACGGTCTTTGTAATCGAAATGACTGCGCGCCGCATCCAGTTCGTTGGCCAGCCCCAGCGAAACAATGGAACTGGCGATTAATTGCGAATGGGGGTGATGGGACGCTCGCGGCTCGCCGCAACGCCATTCCCGAAAAATGGAAAAACTGTGCAGGCGGCTGTCTTTGCGTAAGTCGCGAATCCGCTCCTGCATGGCGTGCAGAACCAGCGCGTATTGATAGGGACTCAACGTCAACAGCGTGTCATTTTCCCGGGGGCTTTCGATGATGATTTCGTGCGCCCCAATCCCTCGCATTAGGTCGTACAAACCCTGCCCTTCGCGGTCTTCTTGCCCTTCTACCCGATACAGGGCAAAACGATTGGCAATCACGCGCACGGGGTGTTCCCCCCCGTCGGGCATTCTTGCCGTAACGTTCCAGACGATATGCACTCCACTGGTTTCCAAATCGCAAAAAGCACAGGGCGAATCCACCGGCCATTCCTCCCGGGGAATCGAGAGCAGTTGCTCCCGCTCGGGTTGACGGGGCAAAAGCACCCACCCGCCGTGATGAGGATCACGCCGTAACTGAGAACCGTTTTCTACCATGGGTTTAAAATCCCGTATCTCCAAATTAATTTTCCAATCCTGATTATATCGTACTCGAAACGGGGATTGTTTCTTCCCCCAAATAAAAAAATGGTCCCTACATTTTTGGCCGGTAAAGATAATACCGGACAATCCCACTCCCATACCGTACAATCCGCCGGTCTAAAACATAAGCCTCCCTGAGAGAATCGATCGTCTCCGGTGTAAATTGCTCCCGATCCCATTGCTCGTCACTCAGATTGAACTGGAGCAGCACGAGGGGGAATTCCCGGCGGCGTATCCGTTCCAAAAGCGCCGATGGATCCCATTTGCCTTCCCGAACCAACTGCGTGAAGATAAACGGCTGAAAGTCGGGGGGGTGACCGGCCAGCGCCACCCCGGCGCGGTCGGATAGAATCGGGCCGTTCGTGCGTTGAAGAATATTCATCATGACGCGCACCTGCTGGCCGTCTTCTCTTGAGGGCGTTTCACTGAATGCCATTCGGGAATGCGGCCAGTGCCAGGTCGCACCGAGTTGCAGCATGCAGGCGCAGAGGAAAACCAGCAGGGGCAGGGAAGCGTTCTTCCCATCCGAGGTAAGCCGGAAATCGGATAATTTGTGAAAAATACAACCGGCTCCCACCGCCGATGCCGCCACCAAAGAGAGAA
>CAZFOX010000978.1:0-1928 GCA_964520565.1 uncultured bacterium
GAAGCAATCTAAAAGTCGGATCGTTGTTTTTTACTCGACACTTTTTGTTGGTCGCTCTACTAGTTCATTTTCCGGTTTTGCTTTCTTTCCGGGACAGGCGTTCCCGCCGGTGTTGAAGGCCTTCCTCAGTGAATTCGGGTGTTGAATCCGATTGGGCGTTCCCTCTGGATCGACGAACCAACGCGAGGGCTTTTTCCGTATACAAGGAAGCGCGCCGGTAATCTTTTTCCCTGTGTTCGAAATGCTTGGCCAATTCCAGCAGGGCGTATAAATCCTCCCATTCCTCCGCCATTCGATCCCAAAGGCGGCAGGCATCGGAAAACCGCGCCATTCTCTTGTATAGACCCGTCAGCTGCTTTTGAAGAGCAAGGCATACCTCGGGAGCCGCATCCAAATCTTCCACCGCTTTTTCAAAATACCAGACCGCACGTTCCCAATCTTCGCTGGTAGCATAACAGCGTCCCACGGCCGCCAACTCGAGGCCGTGCCGTTGGGACGGGAGCGGAAGCCGGAGCAGACGGCACACCCGGGAAGCGATCGTGGCCAGGGTGCGCACGTCCTCGGCGTTGTGCTGAAGAACCGGTTGCATGCGCGGCAGGCGCAATCCCCTCAGAAAATCGAAATACACGTAAGGAATCTGCTCGCCGGGAATATCTCCCTCCCTCCGGCGGCCTGTCAGATATTCTTCGACGCAGAGCAAGGTACAGTTCGGCAGGAGTTCTTTCCAGAATCGGCGGGCGGGATAGAGAAAATCGGCGTGCGGCAACTCGGCAATCGGCGTTCGAAAGCGATTGAGTAAAAATCGCGCGTGCAGAATGGGAACGTCGAATCCCTTGCCGTTATAAGTGGCGATCGCCGGGAAGCGTTCGAGCAGGCGCTGGACTTCCAGCAACACGGCGGGTTCCTCGTCGTAATCGCGCATCAAAAACTGGCGGACGCGGAAGACGTCCCCGTCGAAAAAACCCAAGCCGGTCAGAAAAGGAACCGTTCCCGTTCCCCCCGCCAGACCGGTCGTTTCCGTGTCCAGAAAGAGGATATCCCCCGCGGCGATTTCCGACATACCCGGATCGCGAAACAGGAGGGAGAGCTCTGTACCGGCGATATCCTCCGGGGGAAAGGGCATGCCGCCGAGGGGATAAACGGCCTCCCGCAAACCAAACGCGCCGCGTTCGTTTTCGGCACGTTCCACCCCGATGGACGAAAGAAAGCGCTCTTTTTCCCGTTCCCTTTTCTCGGCCTGCCCGATCAGATCGCGGGCGCGGGTTACGCCGGGAATGCCAGCCAGGGCGGGGGGCAGAGATGGTGGATTGGAGTCCGAAGCGCTGGTTTCGACGGAACCGCCCCGGGTTGTATTTTGCTGAAACCGTTTCAGGCGTTCGTATAAATCGGCCATTGTTTCTAACCGGCCAATGGAGCCGCTGGCCGGGTAAAAGAAAACGGATCGGGATCCGATCCGCCTATTCCGCTGAAGGAGCCGTCGGCCTATGCAAAATCAATAAAACCAGGCTGACAACACAGTAGGGAATCGCATAATAAAATACACCGGAAATCACCGCCAGGATCAACCCAAACACGGCGATAGATTCGGACAAGGCCCAGTTGATAATGGATATCGTCTGGTATTTTTGTACGTCTTTATCCGAGTTCATATCCAGGGACGTGGAAAGCAGTTTCACGCGAATGACGACGGACATAACGCCCGAGACCACGGATAGAAGAATAGTGACTCCCGCCACCGCCGGAACCACGCCGGGATTGGAAACGCTCGAATCGAGAAAAAAATAGGCGCCTCCCAGATAGAGCACGATGGAATAAACAAACACACTCCAGATCACCCATAAGGTTTTTTGCATATCAAGCCTCGGTCCAGATTTTTATCCGTCTGCCCTCTCTAGTTGTCCGACCGCCTGGAATTGCCAGGTTTTCTC
>CAZFOX010000979.1:0-1927 GCA_964520565.1 uncultured bacterium
TAGCGGATGGCGTATCCTCTATCGAATGCGGAGAAAGCGCTGGGCCTACGACCGCTCGCGAATTCTAATAGTCGGCGCGGGCGCGTTGGGCGAAAGTGTCCAGCGTGAAATCGAACAGTATTCGAAACTGGGGCATGAAGTGATCGGACTCATCGACGACGATATCGAGAGTCCCAGCCCCAACGCGCCGATTCTGGGACGAATGAACGATCTGGGGCGTCTGGTCGATGAGCGCAAGATCGATGAGATTATTGTGACCAGCCGGGCGGCCAATCGGCAGGAACTCTTGGAAATCCTGACGGCCTGCCGCAATACGGGTTGCACGATCCGCATGCTGCCGGAGTTATACGAAGTGATCATCGGGCAGGTCGATATCGGCCAGGTGGCAGGGATTCCCCTGATCACCGTGGAAACGGAAACGGTTGACGATCTGGTGCTGTTTGGCAAACGGGCGTTCGATCTGGTATTTGGAACGTTATTTTTATTATTTCTATTGCCTGTGTTTGGGATGATCGCCCTCGCGATTCGTCTCAACAGCAAGGGGCCGGTGCTTTACCGGCAGGAACGGGTGGGGCGGGATGGGAAGACGTTTATCATCTACAAGTTTCGCACCATGTACGAAGGGGCGGAACTGGAAACCGGGCCGGTCTTGTCCTGGGAGAAAGACCCGCGAGTCATGCCGGTGGGACGCTTTTTACGCCGCTGGCGCCTGGATGAAATTCCTCAGTTATTCAATGTCCTCAAAGGCGATATGAGCCTGGTCGGACCCCGGCCGGAACGGCCGCACTTCGTGGAACAATATAAAAAAGAGATTCCCGCCTATCGCCTGCGCGATTCCGTTCGCCCCGGCATGACGGGCTTGGCGCAAATCCACGGCTTTTATAATTCCCCGGTGGAACACAAACTGCGTTACGATCTGGCCTATATCAACAACATCTCGATTCTTCTCGATCTCAAAATTCTGTTTAACACGATTCGCGCCGTGGTCTCGGGCCGCGGCGTCGTCGATTGACAATTCGTGCATGGAAACAATTTGATCCTTTCCTGTGAGGTAGAAAAAATGTCTCCATTTCCCAAACGGTTTTTTCTCTCATTCGTGCCGCTGCTTCTTTTTCTCGCCTCTCCCGGTTACAGCCTCGAAGAATTCTCGCTTGACGATCTTTCGCAATTAGCCGTTATCGAGCTAAAAGCGGATTTGGATCACGTCCAGGGCATCGCCGCCGATGATTCATCCTTCTGGGTGACATCCGTCAACCGGAAAGATAAAACCGGTCACCTTCACCATTTCGACAGCCGGACAGGTAAATTGATCGGCCAAACCGAAATTCACGAAGGAGAGAGGTATCATCCGGGTGGATTATCTTTGGATGGCGATTTTCTTTGGATTCCGGTGGCTGCCTACCGTCGCGAAAGCGAGGCACTCATTCAATGCCGGGATAAAACGACCTTAAAGCAGGTAAGTCAATTTCACGTCAACGACCATATCGGTTGCCTGGCGGTGAACGGCGAACAATTGATCGGCGGGAATTGGGATTCGCTGCTGCTTTACTTCTGGGATAAGCAAGGCCATCTATTGAAAAAGATCGCCAATCCAACGAAGACCGCCTATCAGGATATCAAATGCCGCGAAGGCCGGTTGATCGCCTCCGGTTTATTGGATGACCGCGGTTGTATCGATTGGATCGATCTGGCCGCCATGCAACCAACCAAACGCCTTTGGGGAGGGAATACCGATCGCGGCGTCAGTTTCATGCAGGAAGGCATGGCGGTTTATGGGGATCGCCTCTTCCTGATGCCGGAAGACGGCCCAAGCCGGGTGTTTGTCTTTCAGTTGAATGCAAAAAAATCGGAAACTCACAACTAACTGATCACCACTACTGTCCCAACGTTTAAAACGAAAAGTGTTGTAAGTATCTCAAATATATGA
>CAZFOX010000980.1:0-1923 GCA_964520565.1 uncultured bacterium
GTACCACAACGTTCCCTCGCACACACGTTCCGGCTCAAACCAGAGCAGCAGTTTGCGTCCGCTTACGTGCAGCGCATCGCTGATCGGTTTCAATCCGTCCGGATACAGGTCTTTCTTATATCGCCAATCGCCCACTGTCTTGTACCACGGCCCCTGACCGAACCAATCCGCATCAATCCAATAATATTCCATCGGCAGATCGTGGTCGGTGATGGCTTTGATATTTTCAAGATGCGACGCTGCGCTCGTGCCGCCCCAATTGCCGTTGAATACCGGAACGGGATCGTAATTTTTGGGACGGTGATGCGCCAGCAAAAAACGGCGTAACAGATTCTGCCCGTTCAGGCGCCCGCCCTCATAACGCAACAGCAGAATGCGCGGCGTTCGGATTTCTTCACCTGGATGCAGTTTCAGGTGCATGTTTTCCATGCCGGCACGGATGCTGATATTATTCTCCTTGTCGCGAGAGAACTCCGCTGCCCACTGGCCGGACCAGCCCACGGCGATCACCAGTCCCGTGCCGTCGGATCGTTCATAATTGAAAAACGGCAGCCAGTCGCTGGAAGAACGGCCGCTGCCTCCCGACAATTTCAGGGTTGCGTTTGGATTCATCACCCGGTCAAGCGGTTGATAATCGTCCATCGAACACACGCCGCCCCGGGCGTAATGAACTACGGGTGTGCCTTCCACTTTGAATGTCAGGTCCAGCGCATGCACATCCTCCAGTACAGGAGTATCGGCGGAACCATTATTCGCGAAGTGCAGAACCCATTCGAGCGCCGGAAAATCGGTAAATTTCGTCACATCGCATCGAACGGCCAGACCGGTATCTCCATCGCTCCAATCTGAATTCATCCGCGCATGCAGTTGGCCGCCAACCACAAACGAGAATCCGGGTTGTTCCATGTCGTTTCCATCCGCATATGAAAAGACAAAACATAAGACAAGGGCTGGAAATATCCTGAGCGCCATTTTTGTTACTCCTTTACAAGCGATTCGCTATTGGCGACCTTTTCCTGTTTAAGGGGTAGACCTTCCTACGTCATAGAGGACATAAAGTAAAAGAATTGGATTACCATTTCGCAATCAACCAGCCTCCTATATCCGAGCGAGGAGTGACAACGTTTCCGATTGTAGAAGATTTCAATATATTCGAAAATGTCTCTCCTCGCTTCCTATCACGTTTGATACGTTTGGTAGTGAATGAGTTCGACTTTCAGCGTATGAAAGAAACTCTCCATCGGCTCATTATCCCGGCAATGCCTCTGCGACTTATGCTGCAAGTCTTCAGCGACTTACGCATGCGCCGTCTTTCGTGCTGAAACTCAACATAATTGATTTTATTGGATTTATATAGGTAGGAACGATAAGCGGGAAACGGGGTTCGAACCCGCGACCCTCAGCTTGGGAAGCTGATGCTCTACCAACTGAGCTACTCCCGCGTTTGCTTTTGACACCATTTTATTATTGGCTTTTTTCCCTTCCTGTCAAGCGAATTCATCCATCTCCCCCGCGATTAGAGGGATTCTCATAATTCCGCCTATCCGCGTTTCGAAAAAGTCGGAAATGATTGGCTTTTTCGAAGATGGAGCGCGAAAGTAACGCACAAACTCTTAAAAACCGCTCTAACCGGCTTGGTTTTTCTCCTTCTTACTCCTGGATTCCCGCCCCCCTTCGATTCGCTCGGCGACACCTATCGATTCGCCGGAAACCGGATTACGATATGCTTTCAATCCAGAATTTCTACTGTATCTCAGAACGTTGGCTCGTCTCAATCCCGGCAGTTTGGCGTAAGGTTCGTCATGGTTGCGATTGCATCGATTGAAACGTTTCCTCTTTTCTACCCCACCCGGGGGCGATTCAAATTTCTGGAAACGCCGAACGGCCAGCGTACCGGCCGCGCCGCCGTCCTGGTCAAGATCG
>CAZFOX010000981.1:0-1920 GCA_964520565.1 uncultured bacterium
TGATGAACCAGGAGCGGGATATCTTCTTTGCGACTGCGAAGGGGAGGAATATCGATCTGAATTACATTGAGCCGGTAAAACAAGTCCGGCCGGAAAAGACCTTTCCGCATCAGGCGTTGTAAATCTTTGTTTGTCGCGGCGATCACCCGGACGTTGACGGGAATGGATTTTTCGGAACCGAGCGGTTCGATGGTTTTCTCTTGCAGGACTCGCAGGAGGCGTACCTGCATGGCGGGCGAGATATCGCCGATCTCATCCAGGAACAACGTTCCGCGGTCGGCCAGTGCAAACCGGCCGGATTTGTCTCGTTTGGCGTCCGTAAACGCACCCGCCTTGTACCCAAACAGTTCGGATTCCAGCAGCGTATCGGGCAACGCGCCGCAATTGACGGCGATAAACGCTTTTTTTTGGCGGGAAGAAAGACTGTGAATGGCCCGGGCGAAGAGTTCCTTGCCCGTTCCGCTTTCTCCGATCAGCAGGACGGTTGCATCGCTGCGGGCGATTTGGGGAAGCGTATCGAAAATTTTCCGCAAGGAGGGGCTGCGTCCGATAATGTCCGAAAAAGAGTACTTCTCAAAAAGTTCTTTTTTCAGTTCCTCGACCTGGCTCAAGTCGCGAAACGTTTCGACGCCCCCGATCGTCCGCCCTTTTTTATCCTTCAAAATCGCCGTGGAAATGCTGATCGGAATTCGTTCGCCTTTAATGCCGATCACGTAGATCGTTTTGTTGATAATGGATTTCCCTGTTTCAAGCGTTTCCTTCAAGGCGCAGTTCGCTTCGCAGATCGTGGATCGAAACACCTCGCAACACGGCTTTCCGATCGCTTCTTGGCGGGAAACTCCCAGAATCGTTTCTGCGGCACGGTTGAACGACGTAACACGCCACTGCGGATCGACGGTAAAAACGCCGTCCGCGATCGAATCCAAAATAATCTCAATCGATTGAGAAGAAGCAAAATCATTCATGGCAATACTTGTTGCAATACGGATTCAATTCGTAACAATCAACCCGTCTGCCGAGAAGATTTGCAAGAGCGGAGTGGAACCCACCAGCGCGAATCCCCGATACCCCAACCGGTGGGCTACGCTTCGCTTTGAGCCCACCCTACCGGACTGTTATTATCCAGTCTGATTCGAAGCGCTTTCGAGAATATCAACGATCCATCCGTTCAAACTTTTTCCCGACAAAACAGCGGCTTCGTGGATCTTACGATGAAGCGCGGGAGATAACCGAATATTAAATTTACCGGAGTATGGCTTATCCGGCTCTTTCCCTCTTTCTGCGCACCATGCGAGATAATCATCAACGGAATCTCGAAACGCTTTTTTTATTTCATGGGCCGATTTGCCCTGAAAAGTGACAACCGCGCGGATACCCAACACTTCGCCATGAAAAATCTCGGCCTCATCATCGAATATTACATGACCGGTATATCCTTTGTAATTCATGGTTTTACTCCCATCTGCAACAAAAATCTTCGCATGGAAACCAAAGAGCCTTTATCCGCTTCCGGGCGGGGATGCGGGCGGTGAATTACTGCGTCTTCCCCATTTAATTCAATACGCACTCTCGAACCACTCTCTTCCGATAGGGCCGCCCCAAGAGCAATCAGGAGAGATTCGATATCGCTCCATTTCACATCCGAACGAACCGGCTTCTCGAAGATTTTCTCTAGTATTCGCTGGTGACGTCGATTCATCGAATTATCCCCAAAACCCTAGTCAATATGGTACTAAAATTTAGTACCATAGTCAATATGAAAAAAAATGCACGTCCGATATCACAGAACCTCCGGTGGTAGCGCGGTAGGGTGAGCTACGTTTCGCTTTGAGCCCATCTGCCGGGATGTGTTTTGGTATAAGAATATGGTGGGCTACGCTTCGCTTTGAGCCCATCTATGATGCGCTTTGTCAAGAGGTC
>CAZFOX010000982.1:0-1920 GCA_964520565.1 uncultured bacterium
GTTAAACCAACCTCACGCGCGTCGTCTCGCGTTACATCGTTGATAATCGGGTATCCGCGAACGGCAACGGTTATCTTCTCCATCGGTAATCGTTCGATCAGCAGCCGGTCGAATACAATCTCGCCGGCGTTGTCGGCCAGGTAGAGAATGGATTTCGCTTCCTCCAGGGCATCGGCGAACTCATCCCGATCCCACTCCAAGCGGTCTTGCATGGCGCAGTCGACGGCCCCGTGGATATCGAATTCATCGATATGGCTGTTGGCTCCCAGATCGATCACGTTGCCTGCGATAGCCAGCCGAACGGCGGTTTCCAACGGATCGGGAGAACACTCGATTCGGGAATTCAGATCGGGAACCATGGAGAGAACTATGTGGTTGAACCGCTTCTTGATTTCCGCATACGGATCGGAGACTTTCGTCTTGTTGCGGATCATACGATGGATCATCTGGCCCATGAACGGAGGCGATTCGTTCATATCCATCCGGCTCGCCACCCATAAAACGTACCGGAGCACCTCTTCCTGTACCGCTTCTTCATCCGTGACTCTCCGGACAGAGTCGAGCGTTTGCCGGATAAAACAAGGAATGCATTCCAGATAAGACTTCATCGATTTACACCCAATGTCCTTCCACGTTCGGTTTGGAGACAGGTTGCAATTCACCTTTCTGGAACCGGTCGAGGGTTTCGCCGACAGTCCCTTGCGCGCCGGTGTACATGGCGATTCCCCCGGCCTGGAGAGTGGCGAACGCTTTCGGCCCTAGATTCCCCGTAATCACGGCTTCCGCGCCCAGTTCGATGACGTTTCGGGCGGATTGAATGCCCGCCCCCTGGGCGGCATTGACGTTCTGTTTGTTATCGTGACAGGAAAACGCACCGCTGCCGGTATCGACTACAATAAAAAAGGGGCAACGGCCAAACCGCGAATCGACCGCGCTCTCCAACGTTTTTCCTTGCGAACTAATAGCCACTTTCATGCCGATGACCCTTTCTTCCGTGGATTGCCCGGCCAACGCGGCATCGGTTGCGCCTCCGTCCGCAACATCCGGGCATCTGATATTGCGGCTGCGCTATCCGGCCGTTCAAAAACGCCGCCAGGATTTCATTGATATCCCCGCAGACGTGCGCGATCACTTCGATACCCCGGGCGTGAATGGAACTCTCCAAGGGTTGCGAGATCGCTCCGCAAAGCAACACATCGACGTTCGACGATTCCAACCGATGGATCCGGTGAAAGAAATCGCAATCGCTCAGATCGCTCTCGAAGCGCTGCTTCTCGCATCCATTTTCAAATTCCACAACCAACAAACATCGGGCCGTATCGAAAACCGGTGAGATTCTATGATTCCAAATCGGGGCGGCTACTTTCATAACCAGATAATTTATCAAGATTCGTGCCATGATTTGAATAGGGCAGCATGATGGATAAATACCTTTATTTACAAGGATTATAAATATGGCGGCATAATACACAATTGCAATATGCAATTGTATTGGGTGGAATATGATTGCAATATGCGATACTACCCTTGGCGGGAGCGGCCGTCTTTTTCTGGAACATCGATATGGAGAGAAGCGATTTTGCGAAACAGGGTGCTGGGATGAATCCCCAGTATTCGGGCAGCGGCCAGCCGGTTTCCATCGCATTGTTGCAAGGTATTTGAAATATGAATTTTTTCCAGTATTTTCAAACTGAGCGGCTCACCTGCGGGAAGAAGCACTCCTTGGGAGCGATCTCCCTGAAAGCCGGGAGGAAGGTGATGGAGTTCGATCAATCCTCCCGAACAAAGAACGGCGGCGTGTTCCATGATATTCTCTAACTCCCGGACATTGCCCGGGTAATCATGGGCCATCAAGGCGGCCATCACCGAATTGGAAATACGGGGGATTTCCTTATTCTGCAGCCGGTTGAATTTCGACAG
>CAZFOX010000983.1:0-1919 GCA_964520565.1 uncultured bacterium
ATTACCCGGAAGCGATCAAGCGGTTTGAAGGAATGGTCAATCGCTATCCGGAATCGGGATATACCTATCTGACGCTGTATTATTATGGCAAAACGCTGCAGGAGTATGGCGATTCCATTTACGATCAAATGGAGAAACTTCGCGAGGAAGCGAAAAATTCCACCAATGCCGACAGCCTGCTCGCCCAGGCTCGTTCTCTCCAGGATCAATCGAGAAAACAATACGATCTGGCGGTCACGCAATACACCAAGGCAATCGCCGCGAGAGAGACTTCCACGTATGTGGATACCCAACAGGAACGTTTTTTACAGCACATCATGTTCAATCTAGGGCACAGCGCGTTCATGGGCGGCAAGTATCAGGATGCGGAGCGTTTTTATAAAGCCGCCCTCGATCGCTTTCGGAACGATAACACCGCCTCGCATTTCAAGCCCCTGGCCATCGAGCGGCTGGGCGACCTGAATGCCCGGTTGAGTTCTTACGACCAGGCCATCGCGTATTACAAACAATATCTGGATAACGCGTTTGAAAATCCGGATATGCGGATCACGATGAAACTGGCTGACGCTTACCTGAATCGATTCTCCTGGAATGAAGCGCGCGAATGGTATAAGAAAATTATCGCCAACGATCCGCTCGTTCCCACCGATGCGCAGGTCGAAAAACGACTGCGTATGGGTCTCCCCATTCAGAAAGGCCCCGGATTCGAGGCTTTGAAAAAAATCGCCGAGTCGTATCTGCGGGAAGCGTTGACTTATTCCATGGAGAGCCGGGAAGCCAAAATGGAAGATGCCCTGGAGGCTTATAAAGCCCTGGCGCAGCGCTATCCGCTCGGCCCGGATAAAAATCTTCCGGCGGATACGGATTCCCTGCGAACCATCGGCCTGATTCAATACGAATTGGGAAAGTATGCCGATGCCGTGAAAAGTTACGACGAGTTTATCAAACAGGAACCCAATTTCCCTCGGAAGGGGCAAATTTTATATAAAATCGGGCAGGCGTGTATGAACCTGGCCAACTATGATATGGCGATCGACCGGTTGAGCCAGATTACGCAGGAATCGCTGGATAATACCCTCCAATACGCTGATGCGTTGATTCTTCTGGGACAGGCCTATCAGAACAAAGCCAATGAGTTTATGCAATCGGGAGATGAGGGTTTGTATACCCGGTTTCTGGAACGCGCTCAAAGAACCTACAATCGAGTTTCCATAACCAACGAACCGCAAAAGATCCGGGAAGCGATCACCATGAGCGCGGCAATCGATTCCATTATTCGCAGCCGCGCCGAATTAGCTCCCACCAACGCGCCATAAGAGGATAATCCTGCCGAAGAGGAAAAGATTTCCCCTGGCGGCGGAGCGGGATAGTCTAAAACGGCCTGTTTTTGAAAGAGTTAAGTAAAAATAATTTGGTATAAAAGTTGCTCTGTTTAGGAAATAAAGCAAAAGCGGAATGGGCAGCCATGATCATTGGACACATTTTTAACAGTACAACGCTCAATGTCCTGAAAAAAGGGATTGAAGGAACCAATGCCCGGCATAAAGCCATTTCGAATAATATTGCCAATGTCGATACGCCCAATTACCAGCGGGCAACCGTGGAATTTGAAGATCAACTGAAGCGGATACTTCGCGGCCAGGGAGTCAAGGGATTGAGGAATCACCCCGCTCATTTCATCATCGGCGGCCCGGAAGAGATTCCCCACCTTCGTCCCCGGGTGGATATCGACGACGAAACGCGGTTTCGTCCGGATAAAAATAATATCAACATCGATCAGGAAATGGCGGCCCTGGCGGAAAATACGCAGAAAAATCTGGAGTTTACAGAACTATTAAGCCGCCGTTACTCCTCATTGCGTACCGTGATCCAGACCGCCGGATCGGTGTAAGAATAAAATAGTCCAGCAAGGCAGGAAC
>CAZFOX010000984.1:0-1918 GCA_964520565.1 uncultured bacterium
TAATCTCGAATCCGTTGGGTGTTTCCAAAAAGTAGAGGGTATCGCCTTTTTTCACCCGCAATTTGGCAATAATTTCTTTGGGCAGAACAACGCCGGTCGAACTGCCAACGGTTGTTATTTTCGATTTCAGCATAGGTCTTTCTCCTTATTATAATATTTATTATAACATTGCCGACAATGTCGAGTCAATCAAAAGGTGTTTTACCGATTTTATTTAGAGCGGTTCTCATAATTCCGTTCCTGTTCGCGTTTCGAAAAAGCCGGGGAAAATTGGTTTTTTCGGAGATGGAGTGTGGAATTATCGCACAACTTTTGAGAATCGCTAAAGAAAAAATCTTAATTTTATCCGGGTAATATTGACATTTAATTATATCCGGGTAAAATTGTTTTGTTTTACAATTGCTACCCCTGAGGGATTTGGAAATGGATGAATGGTTTCGTATACAATGTACGGCTTTTGAAGGCTCTCGGCTTATTGCATCGGGCGAGTTGGTGGACGTGGCTCTGAAGGTCAAAGAAGTAATCGATCGGGGAGGGCTAGAGCCGATCCTGATTTTCGATAATCTGACCAGCCGTCCGGTCGAGGTGGATTTTCGTGGGAAAGCGGAGGAAGTGCGGAAACGGCTTCTTGGGGAAGCGGACTCCGATATACGTCCCGAAGTGAAGCCTCGTGGTGCGAAAGAAACGCGGGGACCTGGGCGCCCGAAGTTGGGCGTTGTCGCCCGCGAGGTAACCTTGCTGCCCCGGCATTGGGATTGGCTGAACCGGCAACCGGGCGGCGCGTCAGTTGCGTTACGGAAGCTGGTGGAGGAAGCGCGGCACGGAAACGAAACCAGGGATCGCGTCCGGCAATCGCAGGAAGCGGCGTACCGGTTTATGACGACGATGGCGGGAAATCTGCCCGGATACGAGGAAGCGGCGCGGGCGCTTTTCGCGGGGAATGCGGAGCGGTTCCACCATCTGATTGAAGACTGGCCCAAGGACGTTCGAGAACATGCGAAAAAATTGGCGTCGGGAGCGCTGGAGGGGGGATGTTTCGGGTAGAAATAAGAGACAAAACGCCGTTTTTACTGGATTTGCTTAGCATGACTGGCATGGTGAGGATTATCCTGTGACCCGGAAAGAGCGCCGCGATTATGAAAAAAACATCCTCAAATAACTCACAAAAAGATCGATCCGACGACATGAAGCCAGAGTATTGTTTTGATTACAGCCACGCTCGTCCGAATCGTTTTGCCAAACGAATCGATGATAAACGTGTCGTCGTGGTGTTGGATCCCGATGTTTCCGAAGTATTCACCACTCCGGAATCCGTGAATGAGGCTTTGCGGGATATTATTTCTCATAAGGCATCCTGAAACACTCGAATAATCTCTTATTGTTTCCCTTCCCCGTTTATCCATTCCTGAAAACCGTTTACCCCGCCGTTTGTCCTTCGATCACAAAGAAGTTCCCATTCCTGAATCCTTGGGTAGGATTAGCAAGGGTACGTACAAAATCTTTTGAGTAACATTCTCGCAACGATTATGAAAAAACTACGGATATTTGCTATTATCGTATTATTGGTTATCGGTGGCTACTTTGGTTTCCTGCGCCCGAAGGCCACGCAATCCGAGACAGCATCGTTCAAGACGGTTCAGGCGGAGAAGGGTACGATCCAACTGGCGATCGGCTGCACGGGACGGGTGGTTTCCAATCTGGATGTGGAGATCAAATGCAAGGCGAGTGGCGAGGTGATTAATCTTCCCTTCGATGTCAGCCATCCTGTCAAGAAGGGAGATCTTTTGTTGGAAATCGATCCCATCGATGAAGAACGGAACGTCCGCCTGGCTCAAGTGACGCTCTCTTCCTCCCAGGCCCGGCTCAAGCAGGCGCAAGTGAATCTGCAGACGGAGGAAAGGAGTATTGCGGCAGAGCG
>CAZFOX010000985.1:0-1908 GCA_964520565.1 uncultured bacterium
CGAACGGACTGCCGGTCAGGATGCCCTGGAGCCGCTCGATGATTTCCATCGCCTTCCCCGGCCCCAACGCCTTTTCCAGAATCTCGCGCGCGGTGTTGAGGCCGCCGTGGCTGATGTATTGCTTGGCCATGGCGGTATGATAAAACTCTTCGATGACCTTGGAGGATTGTTCCGCTGAGATGGTACCGTGATTGGCCACTTCCAGGGTAATCTGCTCGATCTCGGCATCGGAGAGATGGCGGTACACTTCCGCGGCGATATCCGGCCCCAGAGCCAATAGCAGAATGGCAGCCTTCCGCCTTCCGGTCAGAGGAGCGTTCTGATTCCTTTGTACGCGCACGTGTGACCTCTCAACCCGAACTGATAAAAGTAAATTAGGGGGAGGAATTTTCCCGGCTCGGCAGAAGCCTCACCCCAATGGTATTTACGAGACACGACAAGTTCCTTCCCCAAATTGGGGCAGGCTGGGAGAAGGGTGTATCCACCCCCTGCAATCGGCTTATCCACTGAGCCAGGCCTTGATGATGGCCGCCACTTCCTCCGGTTTTTCGGCGGCATAGTTGATGACGTGTTCCTGCATCTTCAAACGCCGCTGCTCCTCGGCGGGCAGACTGGCGATATCGCCGAATTCCGCCAGGCCCAGCTGCGACAGGGTCAATTCCTTGGCCTCGGTCACCGGCTCGATGGGCACTTCCTCCTCTTCTTCGGGCGCGATCTCCGGCGGAGCAAAGGCGCTCTGGAAGAAGATATAGACAAAGTAACCCAACGCAAACAAGAGGACGAGCGGCAAAAGGGTTTTGATAATCGACGTAATGTTCTCCCACAGCTTCTCCCTCGCCAGCAGCCGCGCCTGGGTGTCGTCGAATGGATACTCCACCAAAGTGAATTTATGGAGCGAATCGGCGGTTTGCTGCGCGGGCAGATTCACCGCCGTGCGCAGAAGCTGCTCTAAAACCGCCAGGCGTTGAGGAGGACGCGGCACGCGTTCCCCCGTGGTGGCATCTTCCACATAATTCAGCGCTACAGCGACCGCAATTTCCTTGACTTCCCCGGTGGGCAAATCTTTCAGGATCTTGGTCCAGGGATATTGATAGTTGGTGATGGTTTCTGAAATGGTGCTGTTTACAGAGGTCTGCGCCCCGATCCCGGTATCCTGGGTCTGTACGTTCGATTCCACTCCCGGCGGGCCGGAAATGGTCGGACTGGAATTTTCCTCTTCGTACGTTTTTTCGCTCAAAGGCGCCGGCGAATCGTTCTCAATTTCCGTTTTATCAATATGTTCCTTCGTCCAATCGAGCACCGCCGAAACTTTTACATCGTAATTGTCGGCACCGACAAGAGTATACAAGGCATCTTCCACCTTGCGGCGCAGAATATCCTCGATGGTCATCTGCACTTCGAGCTGTTTGGTTTTCATCTCCACACCGGCTTCCACGCTTCGAGATTCACTCAACAGCTCGTTGTTCCGGCCAAATACAAAAACCTTGTCTGGTTCCAACTTGGGAACGCCGCCCGCCACCAGATTCTGGATTCCGACAACCTGATCTCTCGAAATCGACCCCCGCGAAATGATTTGCACGGACGCAGAGGGCATCACGGCGTCTTCCTTGAATAAACTGGCCTCAGCGAAAGTGATGTGAACGCGCGCGTCGGAAATGTTATCCGCCCCGCTGACAATGGTTCTCTCCAATTCGTCCTGCAACGCCCGTTTGTTCTGCACGTCGAACATCCGGTCGGTCATCCCCAGCCGGGTTTGATCGAAGAGGCTCCATCCCACACCGGTATCCGGGCCGATCAGTCCCTCGCCGGCCAGTTTCATGGAGGCGCGAGCCTTCTGCGACTTGTCGACCAGGATCGTCCGTTCGTTCGGCGTCTCGTATTTGATGTTCTCGGTTTCCAGACGTTGAA
>CAZFOX010000986.1:0-1905 GCA_964520565.1 uncultured bacterium
CGACCTGCGACGCCTATCGGCGCGATCTCGTACAATTTTTCGATTTTTTGCAGGACGCTACAATCGAGTTTCCCGGTTCCGTGACGGAAGGAGTCATTGCCGATTTCATGATGGAATTGCAGAACCGGGGGTTGCGGCAGAATTCCCTGGCGCGAAAGACTTCCTCGCTTCGGCATTTTTACCGTTATCTGTTGATGGAAGAGTATGTTACAACCGATCCCACTCGCCTGCTTCGTACTCCTTCGCCTCCCAAACGCTTCAAGGGTGCCTTAAACGTGGAGGAGGTCGACCGGTTAATCGAGGCAACGGATCGGGAATCCAATCCGGCCTTCCGGCTGCGCGACCGGGCCATGTTCGAACTTTTATACGCGACAGGATTGCGAGTCTCAGAGTTACTACACCTGCGACCGGGGGATTTGAATTTTCAGTTCAAATTTCTGCGCACGGTCGGGAAGGGAAATAAAGAACGCCTGGTTCCCTTTCATGACAGGGCCGAACGGGCGGTTCTGGATTATCTGGAACAAGGAAGGCCTGTACTATCCCGAAGGCGAGTAGCGGATACCTTATTTGTCAATCGGTTCGGCCGCCCGCTCAGCCGGATGGGATTCTGGAAGATTCTACGCAAATACGGCCTCTTGGCTGGAATCACGGCGGAACTTACTCCTCACACTCTCCGGCATTCCTTCGCCAGCCATTTGCTGGCCAACGGCGTCGATCTGCGCATCCTTCAGGAACTATTGGGACACGCCAGCATAACAACAACGGAGATTTACACCCATTTCGACGAACGCCATTTTCGCGAATTGTTTTTAAAATACCATCCCCGGGGCCGGAGAGAATAAATGTCCGACTGCGATTCTACCGGTATTTCTTTCAAGTCCAATCACCGTGAAATGTTCTTATTCCTGGGAGTGTTGTTGGCCGCGTGGACGGGTCTATACCTTTTCGATCTGGGCTGTGGCGAATTCATGCACGAAGAGGGACGCCGCGCTCTGGCCGCTCGCGAGATGGTAGAACGGGGAGAATATTGGATTCCTTCGGTTCTCGATCGAGTCTACTTAAATAAACCGCCCGGTTTTCCCTGGCTGATCCGGTTCTTCTCCTTTCTATCCGGCAAGATGTCGGAATGGAGCGCGCGTTTTCCTTCTGCGGTAGCTACGGCGCTGGGGGCACTTTCGATCTTTTTCTTTTGTCCCCAGAGACTTTCTATGCGTGCTCGATTTGTGGCGGCGATGCTTTTTTTATGTACCTTCATGTCGCTGGAGAAGGGACGGCTGGGCGAAATCGAGGCCGCGTTCACTCTGCTGGTGTGGGGATCGCTGGCTTTCGCCTGGCAGGGTTTTCAATCCAGCCGAAGCGGGTGGTGGTGGCTGTCGGGTCTCGCTCTTGGCGCGGCAGTCCTGGTAAAGGGGCCTCCCGCCTGGGTGTTCTTTTACGGTGCATTGCTCTGCTATTGCTGGCAACAGGGTTGTATGAAATGGTTTCTTTCGCGAGAGCATTTCATCGTTTTTTCCTATTCGGTTTTCCTGTTTTCCATCTGGCTGTTCGCCGCCTTGGAGCGGGCGGGCTGGAGCGCTTTGGTTGAGACGGGATCGCGGGAAATGATCGGCCGGGGAGGGTATGGAATCGCGGCATTCATCAAAGAGCATTCTTCGCTGATCGGCAATGGATTCATGGGTCTGTTTCCCGGATCGTTCTTTTGGATCGCCTATTTCTGGCGGGATCGCTGGCGCGGGAAGAGTGAGGATATTCGAGTCCAGGTTTTTCTTCTCTGCATCGTACTGAGTGGCTGGTTTTTCTTTTTATACTATCCCGGCGCGCGCGCCCGTTATCTGTATCCCCTGGCTCCCGCCACGGCTCTGCTTGGAGCGATTGTCTGGGAACGAGCCTTGGTTCAACCTTCTC
>CAZFOX010000987.1:0-1902 GCA_964520565.1 uncultured bacterium
GGGAACCGTCGTTCAAGTGATGGGCCGCGAAGGGGAGTACGCTCGAGTTAAATTGCCCTCCTCCGAAGTACGCAAGATCCATTTGCAGTGCCGGGCGACAATCGGACAAACCTCCAATCCCGATCACGAGAACGTCATGATCGGAAAAGCAGGCCGGAAACGCTATCTGGGTCGCCGTCCTCACGTACGCGGCGTTGCCATGAACCCGGTCGACCATCCGCTCGGAGGCGGTGAAGGAAAATCGGCGGGCGGTCGCCATCCCTGCACTCCGTGGGGAGTCAATACCAAAGGAAAGAAAACGCGTCGCAACAAGCGAACCAGCAATATGATAGTTGAGCGGAGACGCAACAAGAAACGGTAAGAACGGATAAACCGATTCTTGAGAGGATGAGAAGGTAACGGATTATGGGACGATCGTTGAAAAAAGGGCCATACCTGGATGAACGGCTGATTAAGCGCATCCGCCAGATGAATGAAAACAACGAAAAAAAGGTCATCCGAACCTGGAACCGGTCCAGCACTATTGTGCCGGAGATGGTTGGCCATACCATCGCCGTTCATAATGGTAAAAAATTTGTTCCGGTATTTATGACGGAAAACATGGTGGGACACAAATTGGGTGAATTTTCCCCTACGCGTACTTTCAAGTCCCACGGCGGAAAGACGGCGCGAGTTATGCGCTTGAAATAGGAGATTCATCATGGCGATGCATGCCACCTTACGCTATTGCCGGATCTCGGCACGCAAACTGCGGCTGGCGGCGGATTCGATTCGAGGGAAATCGTATGAGGAAGCGATCAGTACCTTGATGTTTCTGTCCCGGCGAAAAGCGGCGGAAATCCTGCTGAAACTGCTGAAATCAGCCGCCGCCAATGTGGAGGAAACCACCGAGTTTTCTCCCGACGAGTTGGTTGTCCGCCGCGTGTTTGTGGATGGTGCAAGGATGCTAAAACGGTTTCGTCCCGCTCCCATGGGACGTGCCACTCGCATCCGCAAACGGCTCAGCCATGTTACAGTGGAATTGGGTCCGCCCAGTGTCCGGTAGGAGACTCTTAAGAGAACGAGGAACGAATCGTGGGACAGAAAGTACATCCATACGGATTCCGAGTCGGCATTTTCAAAAATTGGAAATCGCGCTGGTATGCGGAAAAAGATTACGCCGTCCTGTTGCATGAGGATCTTCGTATCCGCAAGGCGATCAAGGAACGACTCTTCCATGCCGGTATCAGCGGTGTGGAGATCGAGCGTTTCACACAGCGGATGCGTATCAACATTCAGGCGGCGCGCCCCGGTATCATCATCGGGCGCAAGGGTGTTGAAGTGGAACGTCTCAAGAAAACCCTGAGCGATATGACCGAACGTCAGATTCACATCAACATCCGTGAAATCAAACATCCCGAACTGGATGCTCAGCTGCAGGCGGAAAGCATCGCGCTTCAACTGCAACGGCGCGTATCCTTCCGCCGAGCCATGAAACGCGCACAACAGGCCTCCATGCAAGCGGGTGCGTTGGGTTTTAAGGTCATGGTGGCGGGGCGTCTGGGTGGCGCGGAAATGTCGCGGACAGAATGGTACCGGGAAGGACGCGTGCCTCTGCACACCCTGCGTGCGGATGTCGATTATGGATTCGCTGAAGCCAAAACCACCTATGGACAGATCGGGGTGAAGGTATGGCTTTACAAGGGCGAAGTGACATCCATGCATACAGATACCGAAGAGAAACAGGAGGTTAAGTCCTGATGTTAATGCCCGCTCGTGAAAAACATCGAAAAGTTCACCGGGGGAATCGGCGGGGAATCGCCTGCCGGGGCGTGCATATCAACTTCGGCGATTATGGTTTGAAAGCAATGACCGGTGGGTGGATAACGTCGCGCCAGATTGAAGCGGCCCGTGTCGCCATCA
>CAZFOX010000988.1:0-1897 GCA_964520565.1 uncultured bacterium
GTCCATCAACGCTATAGCACCAATACATTCCCCACCTGGGATCTGGCGCACCCATTCCGCTACCTGGCGCATAATGGGGAAATCAACACGCTACGGGGAAATATCAACTGGATGCACGCACGGCAATCCATGTTTCAGAGCGACCGGTTCGGCAAGGATATCCAGAAATTGTTCCCCATCTGCACGCCCGGCGCCAGCGATTCCGCCACGCTGGATAACGCGCTGGAGTTATTGGTTCTGGGGGGACGGCCGCTGGATCACGCCGTCATGATGCTGATCCCCGAGGCATGGAGCGGACATGAAAGCATGCCGTCCTATAAAAAAGACTTTTACGAATATCACGCCTGTCTCATGGAACCCTGGGATGGTCCCGCATCCATTGCCTTTACGGACGGTGTGAAAATCGGTGCGGTTCTGGATCGAAACGGTCTTCGTCCCTCCCGATACGTCGTTACCAAAGACGACACCGTTGTGATGGCATCCGAAGTCGGCGTGCTCGATATTCCCCCCGATCGGATTCTCTATAAGGGCCGCCTTCAACCCGGCCGTATGTTCCTGATCGATACGCACGAAGGCCGTATTATCGACGACCGGGAAATCAAGGAACGCCGCTCGAAAAGCCAGCCCTACGGCGAATGGCTGCAACGAAACCGGATCGTTCTGGAATCGCTACCCGAAGCATTTCAGCCCAATAGCGAAGTGCGTTCTTCCATTCCCCTGTTGCAACGCCAACAGGCTTTCGGATATACCGACGAAGATCAGAAATTCCTCTTGATTCCCATGGCACGCGACGGACAGGAGCCCGTCGGTTCCATGGGAAATGATACACCCCTCGCGGTTCTTTCCGACCGCCCTCAGCTTCTCTATCAATATTTCAAACAGTTATTCGCCCAGGTCACGAATCCTCCCATCGATCCGATCCGCGAGGAACTGGTCATGTCGCTGGAATCGTTCATCGGCCGCGAGAAAAACCTGCTCGCCGAAACGCCCGAACATTGCCGCCAGCTGAAACTATCCCAACCCATTCTAACCAATGAGGAACTGGCCAAAATCCGTCATAGCCTGAAAGAGACATTAAAGGTTCGCACACTGGAAACATTGTTCTCCATCGAAGAGGGCGAAACGGGTCTCGAAAAAGCCATGACTCAACTTTGCGGCCAGGCTTCTCAGGCAGTCCAGGACGGTGTGGAAATCCTGATTCTCAGCGATCGGGGTGTCAACGAGAAATGGGCGCCGATTCCCGCCCTTCTGGCTTGCGCGGGCGTTCATCACCATCTGATCCGGGAAGGAACCCGTACCAAAGCCGGATTGGTAATCGAATCGGGCGAACCCCGCGAAGTGATGCATTTCGCCCTGCTGGTGGGATATGGCGCGGGCGCCATCAATCCCTACCTGGCTTTGGAAACCGTAAAAAAGCTGGTGAAAGAGGGACGGATCGAAGGCATCGAAGACGTCAAGACTGCCGTAAAACACTACATCAAGGCACTCGATAAGGGTTTGTTGAAAGTCTTTTCCAAAATGGGTATCTCCACCCTGCAGAGTTATCGGGGTGCACAAATATTTGAAGCGGTCGGCCTGGGGAAAAAAGTAATCGACCGCTATTTCACCGGCACCGTCTCCCGCCTGGGCGGCATTCCCATCGAGATCGTCGCCAAAGAAGCCTTGATGCGTCACGAATTCGCTTTTCCCCAATACAGCGCCCCTCATCCCGATCTCGATCTGGGCGGACTCTATCAGTGGCGGCGCGAGGGCGAACACCATATGGTCAATCCCGATTCCATCGCCAAACTGCAACACTCGGTTCGAATCGGCAGCTATGAGGTGTATAAACAATTCGCCAAAATCGTCAACGATGAATCGCGTAAACGAGCCACGATCCGCGGTCTGCTCAACCTGA
>CAZFOX010000989.1:0-1489 GCA_964520565.1 uncultured bacterium
CGCTGCTGAAAAATGGAGATCATTCGTTCTTCCGCTACAAAGGTGTATTCTCCCTCGTATTGGAGTTCGTCATAGTAAGCAATGTTGCTGACCATCTGAATCCAGCGGACATTCAGGGCTTCGAATATTGACGGAGAAACGAACTGCGGTGCGTGATAACCAAAACTGAGTACCCAATTCGGGCGGTACGTGCGGATACAGGCCAGAATCTGGCGCTCTACAACGCGTCGATACTCTGCTGCCGCCCGGTCGAAGCGGTAGCGGTTCAAAGAAAGAATCCGGGTCTGGATTCCTCGCTTGCGCATGCTGGCTTCGATGGATTGAATGTGCAAACCGCCCGGAGCGCCCGCCCAACAGTTGACGATCATCACCCGTTCGACAGTCCCGGATGGAGACACCGATTGCGCCAATTCTCCCAGCAACCGTTCGGTTTTCCCACGAACGCTTTTCCCATACTCCCGCCAGCGTTGCGCGAAGGCTGCCGGATCGATTTTCCCATCCAGTTCGGGCGAACAAAAAACGGAGACTGCTTCCATGTCCCATAGATTGAAAGGTTCCATTCGTTCTAAAAGGAGTCCCGTTTCCAGTTCACCGATAACAAAATGGAGCCGCTCCGTGGCCAAAGCGTTCTGTAAATCGACCAGAGCAAAAGCGGCCATCACCCGGTCGGGGGTTGGTTCGACAATGAGGACGTGCAGGCCGGGATTCTGTAATAGAAAAGGGATCGCGACCGCCGCCCCATACCCGATCGCTCCGCCGATCAGGATCAAGAGCCCACGTTCCGGCATCACCGATACGATCCGGTCGCGCAGGCGCGCCACATCGCCACCCGCATCGATTTCGCCGATTAACCAGACCGGTGGTTCGGAATGCTCACAACAACGAATCCAATCGCCTTGTTTTTGGAAAAGCAACCGCTCCATAAGAACCGGCTTCACGAACAGATTCAACAATTCGTGCTGGCACGATTGCAGAAAAGCGATGTTGCCCTTCAAGGCGGGCGTATCGAGTGATTGCAACCTTACCCAGGCTGAACTCATTGGTTTTGCAACCTTTCACGACTTGATCCAAATGCCAGCAGCCGTCAGAATCCTACACTTTCTTACGCGAACTCTCCAGAGTCCGGCATCCGGCGATGAATATCCAGTCGATTATGCATGGAACATATGGATAGAGAACAAGCCTTCCCGGCTTCAATCTCATGGAGATAACGAATGGCGGGTGCAGGGTACCAAGAGCGGCGTATTTTCCACCCTGGATGCTTGCTGGTTCTATCCATGACTTGTTAAATGGCAATTGCGGCAACGGGAATCGCTGCGTAATATAAGAAATATCTATATCGATCTGAACCGTTCTGCGTCTCATGGACCATTCATACGACATCGCCTTGGATATCAGTTTTCTCTCCGCTGCTGGAGGCTTCGGTTCTTATACTACCCACCTTCTGCGGAATCTGGCGTGCCTGGACTCCGGACGCCGATACCTGCTT
>CAZFOX010000989.1:1499-1895 GCA_964520565.1 uncultured bacterium
AACGAACTTCCCGCCACGATTCCCCAATACGCCAACCGGGAAGCCAACCGGAAAGCCCGCCTGCCGGAGATTCCCGCGCATTGGAATATCGAAACCACCCGCCGCCATTCCCGCGTGGCATGGATGCTCTTCGATCTTCCCCGGCAGATTCGCCGGTTCCGGCCGAAAATCTTTCATTCCGTGGATAACGTTACCCTTCCTTCTTCCAGAGTATCGTGCCGGACAATTCTAACTCTGCACGATATCATTCCCCTTACGCATCCCCAATATTGCCGCTTCCGCGACGCATTGGCCGCCCGCTGGATGATCGGGCGAGCCGTCCGCCGCGCCGATTGCCTCCTCACCGATTCGCATTATTCCGCCGAACAGATCGTAAATTATTTCCCCGGCGTGGAC